>NZ_QRKI01000007.1:0-102385 GCF_003471885.1 Bacteroides sp. AM16-24 | reverse complement strand
ACCTCCCGATAGTTCTGATAAAAACTGCCTGCTCTCATGGTCTATTTCATGCAGGAATTTAGTCCGAATACACCTGCCAGAGCAGATGCTATGGCAATTACAACTTTGATAATGACACTCCAGGTCGAGTTTGATTTTTTTTCCATATAACTGATTATTTATTAATTGTCAACAGTCAACTGTCAACTGTCAATTTATCCCAGTGGATCATCCTCTATCCCCCCGTCGCCTCCGGCATTTCCACCTCCGGCGTTTCCTCCGGGAGTGGATGTTCCTGAAATATCCACGGTTGTCTGTCCGGCTTTTTGTGCTTTCAGCACAGCACGGGTGGCGGCACGTGTAGGTACCGGTGAACATTCCATACCGGCAAAGATGTCTTTTAAGTCTTCTCCGGGAATGAATTGAATATTGACGCCTGTGATATTGGCGGCGGTGAACTTTTCGGCCGTTTCCGCTCCACGGCTGGTGAGTTGCAGACGGAATTTTCCCAGGTCTCCGAAATCCACCTGTTCGCCTGCACGTAGGCCTTCGATCATATTCTCTACGGTGGCGATGATGACTGCGGATACGTCCGCCCTGCTGACGGTGGTCTGTGAGGCTACACGTCTGCTCAGTTCCTTCAGGGTCAGTTCGCCTGTAATTTGCGACTTGGCATAAGCCTTGGGCTCTTCGTCCGCTTTCTGCGGATTCTTGAGCATTGCAATACTGTAATTTTGCATAAACAAGAATAATTTAAAAAATTAAAATTAAAAATTAAGACTCTCTGTGTGGTGGGGAGGACAGTTCGTTTCTCCCTTCCGACAGGTCAAAGATACAATAACGGGAGGGTGTGAAAATGAGTGACATTGAGAGGTGATAAACCTGCTTCGGAATAAGTGATATCTGATGATTTTTCAGTACTTTTATAGCATAAAAGAACTTGAAAATTAATCAGAAAATTATCAGAAAATGAAGAAAATCGTTTGTGAACAGACTGCGGATGCCGCCATCGAAGAATGGCCCGTCCGTCCTTATTCCAAGAGTGAACTGGCGCATGCTTATGCTCCCGAAATCGGAGAGCGTTCCGCCCTCAACCGCCTGTCCCGCTGGATACGATTAAACGAGGCGCTGTCCCGTGCCTTGCGGGAGACCGGTTACCGGCTGACCCAGCAAATTTTTACGACCAAACAGGTGGAACTGATTTTCTTGTACTTGGGAAGGCCGTAGGGAAGTTGGGAATGGAGAGTTGAGAGTTGGGGGATGAACGCTTGCGGGAGTGAAGGGCTTCACTTGCGCAAGTGAGGGCGCACACTCCCGCAAGCGTTGGCATTCGCAGCCGCAAGTATGAGTATCCGTCATCCTGAGCGTAGTCGAAGGATGACGGATGGTTCTCAACTTCCCCAAGGTTTCTGGTCTTTCGCCATGACCCTGCCTTGCGCTTCCGCTATTATCTGTTTTTCGGATTCCCGTTCGTCGTAGCGGCCGCAGGGCTGTCGGACGAAGAGGACGCTGCCTGTCTGGCACAGGTCCTGGTCGCGCACCTTCAGCATGTCGAGCCTTGTATAAGCCCGGTCCTGCTCTTTGATGCGGGAAATGGAGAAGATGAAGTCGGCGAGGTTGGCCCAGTTGGCGCTGCCTGAGATGGTGTACATGTCTATGTCCTCCAGCTCATTCTTTCCGTTCTGCTTTTTCAGGCTGCGCGGATGGGCTACGATGATGACCCATATATGGTTGGTACGGCCCCATGCCTGCAACTGCGTCAGCATGGCCTTGATGGCTTGCGTCTCGGTGTTGTAGCGTCCCGTTTCCACTTCCATAAAGAGGTACGGGTCGATGATGAGATATTTCAACGGTGCCGTGCGGCGCACCATGTCGGCCCGTGCGAGGATGTTGGCGGGAGTGGGGGAGACTTCATGCAGGTCGAGGTGAACCATGTGCTCGTTCAGATAACTGACGATGGGTTGCAACTGCTCCCGGGTATAGTTGGCGGTGTTCACCTTGCCCAGCATCAACTGGACGAGATGCGCCATGTGCTTGTTCTTGTCCGGCACTTCGAAAGAGAGATAACAGACGTAACGCCCGGTTTTGGCCATCAGCCTGCAGGTGAGGTCGTTCAGGAAGTCTGTCTTTCCGCTGTTGGGCTTTCCGGTGCCGATAATCAGGCCTCCCTGGTCGGTGGGGTGAAATACGTGGTCCGTCAGCGGGCCGTAGCCTACGTCATACCCGTGGTCGTATTCACCGTTCAAGGCGTCCAGAATCTCATCTGTCCGCTCGCTGACGGTGATGATATCCGAGGTGTGTTGCGGGCGTGCCGCTTCGATAATTTCATGTACCACTTCCACGCCGTAGGCGGCAAGTACGTCGGAGATATCCTTGCAGTCGCCGGGCAGCGTGGTGAGCAGGCAGCGGGCGCCGAAGTAGTCGGTCAGGTGTTTGACGAGTGTCCGTCCGGGCAGGTCGCGGTCTCCGCAGATTACGATGTCCTGCACCTGGTCCAGCCAGGAGTCGAAGGCTTCGAAACTTTTGGGCAGGTCGCTTGCCGCCCCGTTGGGCACGCTGATGACGTAAGGGTATCCGGCTTCATTCAGGGTCAGCACGTCCTTTCCTCCTTCGGTGATAATCAGGCGCCGGATGTGTTCTTCGGACACGCGTAGCGGATTGATGCAGTCGATGTGATAGGGCGCACAAGGAGTGGTGGGAGAATCCTGGCTCCAGAACTTGGTGTATCCGGCAGGCTTTCCGTCGTCCGTGCGGCTGGCGGTGGACGGATCGCACGAACGGTACTTTACATTCACGGGTTGCCCGTTGACGTAGTTCACATAGGCGATGCAGTGATACATGGTTCCGCCGGATTTCTTCTCATCGTCCTTGCCGTAGCAGCGGTGCGTGAGGCAGCCGATATGGGCGCTCATGGCTGTCTGTAGCGAGATGCCCTGGTCGGCAAGGTAACGGCGTGCTGCCAGTTGGTCCGGGTCGGTTGTTTCAGGGTCGTCGGTCAGGGGCTTGATTTTAGAGAATATTTCGGGCGGAAGGCTTTTGTAGTCTTCAGGAATCATGGGCACTTCCGATGCGTGTTTTCCGCTATCGCCTGTTGTGCTGCTGCTTTTGCAGGTGTAATTTACGGATTTTCCCATGCCGGAAGATGCCCGGTTCATACCGGAAGCCGCTCCGCCGTTGCTGAATGAAGAATTGGAGTAGGGGCGTTCTTCCCAGAAGTCCTTGAGCTTTCCGTTGAAGTCGCATCCGGCATAGAAACAATGATAGGCTCCTGTCGCTTTGGATATGGAAAGATGTTTCTTTCCGCATTTGGGGCACTCGGCTACGAAATTCTTTCCTGCGTTTTTACGATCGGGAAAGTCACTGAGATAATAAAAGGGTTTCAATAGATTTATGATTTATAATTTATGAAATTGAACTATCTGTCATTCTGAGCTTGTCGAAGAATCTACTCTCTATGTCCATTGGTTGCTTAGCACATTCCAAATGGCTTTTGCCGAGGGTCTGGGTTGCGCTTCTTCGGGTATGTTTACTGTCCCTTCATCGACATCGTCATAGAATCTCATTCCCGATTCCGGGTCTGTCCATTCAAACTCACTGAGGGGATGATTATTCCGTTGATTCGTGCGGTTCTCTTGAGCCGCCTGTTCCCGCTTCTGCCTGCCGCCCCGTGCCGCATCGTTCAGCAAATGCTGCCCATGCGCCGACTTCAGCAGATTGTTCAGCCAGCAGAGCCTTCCGGTATGGTTGGATTTCATGAACCGGGCTTGGGAGGCGAAGTAAGGAATCAGCAGTTCGTTGACCATATACACCAGATTTTCGCAGGCGTGTTTACGTGTCAGCCCTTCGTGCGTCTGGAACCAGTTAATCAGGGGAGTCAGTATCTGCGCTTTCTGCGCGGAGTCCTCGTTGATGAGATGGAAAAACTCTTTGGCGGCAGCCAAAGATTCCGGCGTAACGATATTTTTCTTATCAGAATTATCATCTAAAGGTGTATCGCCGGTAGGCGAAAGTTCTTCCGAAGAAGAACTCCCTTTAGTATATATATTATATATATTATCCACCGCAGAAGTTTGCGCAGGAGTCTGCGGTAAAATTTGCGGTAATCCGGGTTGGATATCAGTCTCATTTGTCAGTTTTTCGGATTCGTTGTCATGCCATAGCGGTGAATAAAAGGCAGTGATCTGTTTCCGGTCCTCATTCTGGATAAATCCAAAAGACTGGCAATTCTTCACGGCTTCTATGAGTGCCTGTGTGGTGGTGAATCTTAGTGAGAGTCTGATGTCGTAGAAGTTTTCCACCGGATAAACTTGCTCGCTGTTCATATAAGGAGTCAGTCCGAGGTAGAGGTTCAGAAGTTTTGGAATGGCTGAATCTGTAATCTTCCGTTTTTTCCACAGACCGATGGTCTTTTGGAGTTCCGTTATGGAGATGGTTGTTTTTAGTGCTTTCATCGCTTTTTGTTTTTGAAATATGGCCCGAAGTTAGAGAGAATTCAAAAATGCATCGTACCAACATGTTGGTACGATTGCCCCGATAATTATCGAATATTAACATTTAATTTATATAAAATCATGCTTGAATCAGCAGAAGACTCATGTGAACATGAGAGTTTAGGTGAATATATCAATCAGCTCCGTCTCCATTTGGGTGTGAGTATTAAGCAACTTTGCGCGGACTGCCATATCAGCCGCCGCACCTATTACGAGAGTTCGGGCTGGTAAAGATTTAAAACTGAGCTTTTATGTTCGCATATTCAATGCTTTCCATGAGTATGAAACGGAAGAGGAATTCGGAGAAATGTGGAGGGAGATTGCTTCGTTGCTGTTCTGAGTGTTTACTACCACAGCGGTATCTTCCTTGTTAACTTGTTACCTGAAGCCTTGTCAACCGCGAAACTTGAGTTATAAATAAGTGGGTATTGGTTAGGAAAAAACGGATAGATTTTGTTACTTTGCAGGTAAACAAAGGTGGAAAGAAAATAATGGATATGATGCAGCAGAGACAACTTTACCCGATAGGGATACAGACTTTCTCGGAAATCCGTGGAAAGGGCTATTTGTATATAGACAAGACGGAGTATGTTTATAGAATGACGCATTCTGATTCTAAGTATGTATTTTTGAGCCGCCCTCGTCGTTTCGGCAAGAGTTTGCTCGCCAGTACGCTGCACGCTTATTTTGAAGGTCGTAAGGATCTGTTTGAAGGTCTTGCCATTGAGAAGTTGGAGGCGGAGTGGGCCCGGTATCCGGTGCTTCACTTTGATATGAGCATAGCGAAGCATGTGGATAAGGAACGACTGAACGGAATGTTGAACTATATGCTGTCCGGATATGAGCGGGAATATGATTGCCGTATAGCGGATCCTGACGCTAACGTCCGTCTGACAAATCTGATAAAATGTGTTTTTGCGCAAACCGGCAAGCAGGTTGTCGTCCTCATCGACGAATACGACGCCCCGCTTCTCGACGTTATCCACGAAGAAAAGAATCTTCCCGTGCTTCGGGATGTGATGCGCAATTTCTATAGCCCCCTGAAGGCTTGCGACCCTTATCTACGTTTTGTATTCCTCACCGGTATCACGAAGTTCTCCCAACTGAGCATCTTCAGCGAGTTGAATAATATCAAGAACATCAGCATGGATGTGTCATACGCAGCTATCTGCGGCATCAGTGAAGAAGAAATGCTGACTCAGATGGATAGTGATCTGGATTTGCTGGCTGCACGCATAGGTGTCTCTCGTGAGGGAATGATTGCGAAACTGAAAGATAACTATGACGGTTATCATTTCACCTGGCCTTCGCCCGATATTTACAATCCTTTCAGCCTGTTGAACGCTTTTGCCGACGGTAAGATGGATTCTTATTGGTTTGGTAGCGGCACGCCTACTTATCTGATAGAGATGCTGAACAAGTTCGGTGTGGTCCCGTCGAAGATAGACGGCGTGGAAGCCGTGTCCGCAGAATTCGACGCTCCCACGGAGCGCATGGCCAGTATCACTCCGTTGCTCTATCAGAGCGGCTATATCACTATAAAAGATTGCGATAGCGAATTTGGCATTTACACGCTCGACATTCCTAATAAAGAAGTTCGCACCGGATTGATGCGTAACCTGATACCTTCGTAGTTTCTCTCCACCATTCCCTATTGCGACAATGCCGATTCGGAGGGTCACTACCAGCAAGTGTTCTATATCATCTTCAGCCTTCTGGGGTATTATATAGATGTAGAGGTGCATACTCCTCGAGGCCGTGTAGATATTGTTCTCCGCACTCGTACCACACTGTACGTCATAGAGCTGAAGCTTGATAAGACAGCGGATGCTGCTATGGACCAGATTAATCTGAAGAATTATCCCGAACGCTTTGCGCTGTGCGGTCTGCCGGTGGTGAAGGTGGGGATTAATTTCGATAGCGAGCGGAGGACGCTGGGGGATTGGAAGATAGAGTAATTCGAATCTATAAGCTCTATTATAAAAGTTAAATCAATAAATCTATGATTATTGAGATAAAAGTTTTATTTTTGTGTAAGAATTAAATGCGTTAATTATATTATCAATGTCAAATCGTAAAGAATACATACTGCATTCCATTAAGGAGACAGTAGCGCAAGTTATGCCAACTGGTGCTAAGGTGATTCTTTTTGGGTCTCAGGCTCGAGGAGATGCTCGTGAAGATTCTGATTGGGACATTCTGATATTGCTTGATAAGGATAAATTGGAAGAAGCCGATCATGATAAATATTCTTATCCTTTATTTGAATTAGGATGGCACATTGATGCACAGATTCATCCGCTCCTTTATACCTTTAAGGACTGGTTAAAAAGGAATATTTCTCCTTTTTATAGAAATGTAGAACAAGACGGAATAGAATTATGCTAAGTATTGATGAGAAAAAAGCAATTATTGATTATCGCAAGCAGAAAGCTTATGACAATTTGAATGAGGCTAAAGAAGTCGCAAAATTAGGCTTTTGGAATTTGGCAGGTAATCGACTTTACTATTCTGCATTTCATATGGCTTCTGCATTATTATTAGATAAAGGTTTCACTGCTCGTTCTCATAGTGGTGTCATTCATTTGGTAGGTGCCCAATTTATAGCGAAGGGGCTTTTGGATAAGAGTTATGGGCGTTTGTTTTCTCGGCTTTTTGGATTACGTCAATCTGGTGATTATGACGATTTGTATGATGCAACAGAAGATGAGGTTTTACCTTATATAGAGAGAACGTTAGTCTTTATTACAGATATGGAAAATCTGATAACTCTTAAGGAAAAATAAAATTGATAGCGAACTGTAAGCCCTCAAATTAGGATTCAAAAATGCTGCCCCGTCATAACAGTTAAATCAATAAATCTATTTTCTTTAGTAGAACATGTTACCGGCTGAAAATCAGTCGGAGCAGTCTTTGCACGCAGAAAATAGGACATCCGATAAAATGAACAAAGTAATTAATTTCCATGAACTTCACGATCCGGTTTGGTTTGAGAAGGTAGTTGTGTACCTGAAAAGCAGGTATACAATGGTCGGCTCCCGGGACTTGTATGAGTATTATTACAACCATACGCCTTTAAGGAATGCCTGTCTGATAACCGTGGACGACGGACACAGTACATCGTATGATGTGATTTATCCGGTTCTGAAAAAGCATAAAGTTCCCGCAATATTCTTTGTGTCGCCGGAAATAGCTAAACGGGAAGAGGCTGTTAACTTCTGGTTTCAGGAGATCAGGGGGTATGATGAAGATAAATTAAGGAAGATTGCATTCGACTTCCTGAATATAACTCCTACTGAAGCAGAGATACAATATATATTTGATAAGACCTCGATTGACAATATGTGGGAAATAATATCCCGTTATCGTAAGTTGTATCACGTAGAGCCTAAAGCAGCTATGAATATGACTGTGGAGCAAATCCGGCAGATTGATAAAGAAGGTTTGGTAGAGATAGGAGCCCATACGCTGACTCATCCTTTCCTGGCAAGGGAAACGGTTGAAAGATCGATGAATGAAATAAAAGGTTCCATCAGTCAGTTGGAAGGATTATTGCAGCATCCCGTCTTGACCTTTGCTTATCCTAACGGGCGACCGGTTCTTGATTTTGGTGAGCGGGAAATGCAAATGCTGACCGATACATCCATCAAGTTGGCTTTCTCTACCCGTCCTCACAATTTCTCACTGTCCGATGATGTCTTTGCCATACCGAGATATGGATTGTCATGCGGTTCGATGAATTTTGTCAGGTTGAAACTCTTTTTGGGTAAATATTATCCTTTGTTGAGATATGCCTTAAATAAATAGGTCAGAAATCTTCATAATATATTCGTGGTATAAATAATCAGTGGCAGATGTTTTTGGAGTTAATTAATAAATCTTATTGGGTTATAGGATTCATATTGTATATTTGTTTCTCTGTGTCAATAAAGTCTTCAGAGTATTTTTATATGTATATTGTCTCTTTTGCTACTTTTTTTATTCTTGGTATTATTATTAATATATGGAGAAAGAGCATATCTAATTTTACAAGACAAAATCTATTTTTCACAGTTCTGGTGTCTTTGATCATAGAATCTACATTAATTCAGATGGTTTCCTTTTATATTGATGGTGATACTTTCATATTTTCTAAAATAGATGCTTTAATTTATTACAGGGAATCGTTGAAAATGTGTAAAATGAGTATTATTGAAAGTTTTCGGTATTTAACTAATAATTATGATTTTGATGATTGGGGAACTTCTTTGTGGATTTCTTCTATATTTCGTATTATACCCTCTAAATTATTCTTGAATTTCTCCTATTACATTTTAAGTTCTATTTCAGCAATAATGATGTTTGATATAGGGAGATGCTTAATGCCTAAACGGTATGCTTATATTGCAGCATTAACGTTTTCAGTATCCTCCTTCTCTGCAGCTCAGGGTTCAATGGTTTCAAAAGAGATAATTACAGTCTTTTTAGTGATAACATCGTTCTATCTGTTTTATTCATTTTTGAGACGAAAAAATAAGATATATCTTGTTTGTTCTCTTTTATTTCCATTGTTACTATTGTTTTTTAGGATTCCTGTCGCTTTATTGTTGATATTTTCCTTTGGATTAACTTTAATTTTGATGTACTCTAAAAGGATTTTTAGTATCATACTGGGGGGCATATTGTTACTAATGATATATTCAAGTTCGTTCTTTACAATGACAAATGAAAGATATCTGCGTGGTGGAGATACCGAAGCTATTATCGAACAAAAAATGGAAATGGCTGGTGGAGGGGGAGTTGTCAATCAAATGGCTGATCCCTTAGCTGCCTTGGCTGGCCCTTTTCCTTCTATTATGATGTATACAATAAAGAATACTTCTTTATTTGCTTCTGGGCTTCTTTATAGAGTATTACTTACGGCCCCCTTTTTTTTAGGTGTATATTATGCTTTTCGCCACAAATATCAAAGGATATATCCTTTAATTTTTTTCTTTTTGACTAATGCTATAGGGGTAGTAATTTCTGTTAAAGGACTGGAATTTAGATTGTCATTTCCTCATTTATCAATGGTGTATTTAGTTGCGTTCTGGTGGTTATCGAGATATGATTACTGGCAAATAAAGAAAAGGTTGCCTAGTATAATTATATGTGTATATCCTATTATTATTGCTGTGATTTGCTTTGTTTGGAATTTGAGATATGCTATATAAGAAATATCGTTGTTTATTGAAAAATGGATTGATTGAATAATTTTGCTTAATAAATTTTAAAAATGAAAGACGTTGTTGTTATTGCAGGGGCTCTTGGGAGTTCTTTCTCTATATGTAAAAGTATTAGGAGTAAATATTTGATAAAAACATATATTATATTTCTAAATAGTGATATAGAACATTTTTCTTGTCCAACAGGGCTTGTTACCGAGACTGTTAATTGGGTTGCAGATTCTGCTAATATTTTTTTTGAACGTATAAATGAATGGTATAGTTTGCATACATTCAAGGAATTACCTGTACTCTATTGTACTTCTGATGAAAGTTGTATGTTTGTTGCTCAATTTAGGGAGTGGTTTGAATTGAAATTTATACTAACGATTCCTGATAATTCAATAATAAACATTTATAATAACAAAGGGAAGTCTGATGTCTCTATAAAAAGAACCGACCTATTGGCTCCTAAAACATTAACTATCAAAACTCATGATGATATTGAGACCGTTAAAAAAGCGTTTAGGTTTCCTGTTATTATAAAGCCTATCGATTATCAAAATCAAAGAAAAATAGGTTTTAAGGTGAAAGTGTGTGATAGTATCGATGATTATTCTTTGCAATCTTTTGGTATATTATCTCGTAGAATACATTTCTTGTGTCAAGAATATATCCCAGGTGGTGATGATAAATCTTGGTTCTATATTTTTTTTCGAATGGCAAATGGTACAATTGTAGATTGTATGGGGAAGAAAATTGTCCAACATCCAAGAGGAAAAGGCAATATGGCTATGGGAATAACATGCCGTAATGAGAAGTTAGCTAAAATTAGTCAATCATTTCTTAAAAAAATAGGCTATGTAGGTATTGGGGGAATAGAGTTTAAAGAATATATGGGAGATTTCTATTTTATTGAAATGAGTACACGCCCAGAGGGCTTTATTCAAATTTCTAATGTTGCTGAAACTCCTCTGCCGCTGATTGCTTATTATGATGCCAATTTAGAAGTGATGGATGTAGGGCGGCAGTTCATTCAGAAAGATGATAGGGTATATGTGGATATTATAATATATCTGATAGAGATTATAAAAAGTAGAAAATATATAGAATTAATCTCACTTCTAAAAATATTATTTGCAAAAAAAACAACTTTTAATCCACTGCCATTTTCATATTATATGCTATGTTTGAAAAACTTTTTTTTGGTGTTTTTGAAATGAATTGTAATCTAAATACAAATAATAAGATGATGAAGATCATGGCTGATGAATCTAATGTGTATAAATTGTTTTTTTAAGATTATAATAAATGAGATGAAGAATTGCTTTATCGGTAGGTTTTGTACAATAAGAAAGGCTTTGCTAAAATCAGATAATCTGAGAACTCGGTTAGCTACTAAAAATATATTATATGGTTTTGCAATTAAAGGTCTATCCATTCTTTTTTCTTTACTATTAGTTTCTTGTACTTTAAATTATGTAAATTCAGCGGTATATGGCATTTGGTTAACTCTTACATCTATAATTTCGTGGTTCTCCTTTTTCGACTTTGGTCTAACACATGGTTTTAGAAATAAGTATGCTGAAGCAATGGCCAATGGCAATATAGAAAGTGCTAAGCAATATGTGAGTACTACAATGGTAATGCTAATATTAATATTTTGTATCTTTTTTCTGGTTGCCTTTTTTCTTAATGTTAACTTAGATTGGAATACTATATTACATACTGATGATATTAGTAATCATGAAATGAGACAGACGGTTAATGTTATTCTGATATTTTTCTGTTTACAGATGGTTTTAAGTATTTCTAACACAATCCTTATTGCAGACCAAAAGCCGGCGTTGTCTTCGTTTTTGCGGTTAGTAGGGCAATTTGGTTCATTAGTTTTGATATATGTATTTACATTAACAGTGAATAGGACATTGGTGCCATTGGCTTATGCTATATCAGGAGTGCCAACATTAGTGATGTTTGTATATAGTATATGGATGTTTTCTCATAAATATAAATTTTTACTTTTTAGTATCAAGAATATAAATTTAAAGCTTTTCAATAACATATTTGGATTGGGTTTTAAGTTTTTTTTAATTCAAACATCAATGTTAGTAATATATCAGTTTGCTAATGTGATTATTTCTAGAGAATTAGGGGCGGAATATGTAACTCAATATAATATAGCATACAAGTATTTTAATATTGTATATATGGGATATATAATAATAATACTTCCTTTCTGGTCAGCATTTACAGATGCCTATACAAAGAATGATTATTCTTGGATGAGAAAAAGTTATAAAGTACTGTCCAGAATTCAAATGGCACTTTTTATACCAATTGTTCTCTTAATTATTATTTCTCCCTATGTCTATAGAATATGGCTTAATAGTAGTGTGGAAATTCCTTGGCAATTATCAATTGTTATGGGTATATATATGTTTATTATTAGTCGTGCAAATTTATATATGCATTTGATTAATGGCATGGGAAAGGTTGTAATCCAATTGATAATATACGTATCCTGTTCGCTATTTGCACTTCCTGCAATGCTTTTTATGTGTAGATTTAAGGGGCTTATAGGATTAATTTCAATTATGGCATTTGTAATGTTGCTACAAGCGATATGGGGACATATACAATTAAGTAAGTTGTTGAGGCAAACGGCTCAAGGTATTTGGGCGAAATGATAGAATAGACAGTCGAATTTAACTTCTTCGTTAAGCCATATTGGCATGAAATACAGAGTATTGTAGTTGAAAAGTTACGATTGTACATTTTATAATAGCAGATTGCTTTTTATGAAATTTGTACTCTTATTAGAACGTATTTTTGAGACTTTATTTTAAATATTTATGAGAATATGAAAAATGTAATTTATTATGTGAGTGGTGCCTATTCGGATTGTGAGAATTATCGCAATTTATCTATTTCTCCTTCTGCTATAACTAAGATTAATTATATTAAATCTGTATTGAAAGAAATAGGCTTCTATGTTTCATTATGTTCTTTTGCAGAATGTACAGGGGAAAAGAACTGTATGAATTTTACCGAAACGGTAAAAATTGATGAGCAGGAAGAAGTTTATTATATGTTTTCGTTTGGGAGGACAAATTTTGCATTAAAATATTTATCTCGAATAGTTAAAACGATTCAACTTTTTATTTTTTTCTTATTCAAGGTTGGTAACAATGATAAGATTTTGATTTATCATTCATTGCAGACACAAAAGATAGTAAATATTGTAAAATGGATTTGTAAACGCCAAATATATTTTGAGGTTGAAGAAATATATCATGCCAAATATGGATCTTCTGAAGTAAAAATTAAATCAGAAATAGAACATCTAAAAAGAGCGAAAGGATATATTTTTGTTAATGACATTATTCAGAAGAAATGTGGCATAGATGGTAGTTCAGCAGTTTGTTATGGATGTTATAATATGCCACAATCTGTAGTGCCTAAATGTGTTTTAGACGATAAAATACATATAGTATATGCTGGTGAAATAGGGCCTGTTGGTTCGGATGTTTTCTTAGCGCTTGAAATAGCAAAATATCTTCCATCCAATTATCATATTCATATATCAGGCTATGGAAATAAACAAGATGTCAATATGCTTCAGGAATGTATAATGAATATTAAAATGAGTAATTGTTGTTTGGTAACTTATGAAGGATATTTGCCTGAAAAGGATTATCTAAATTTTCTTTCAAAGTGCGATATTGGCTTGTGTACAAGAGTGCTGGATGATGAAATGTCTGACTATGAGTTTCCGTCCAAAATATTAGTTTACTTGAATAATAATTTGTTTCCAATTTGTCCTCCAAAGCGTTCTATTCAAGAATCTCAAATAAGCAATTATGTTGTATTTTATAAAAAACCATCAGCAATAGCTATCGCTAAAGCTATTTCATCGGTTGATGTAACAAAAAAAAATAATTATCAGGAAGTATTACAACGGCTTCATTTGGAGTTTGTACAACAAATGAAAGGTATATTTGCTTCAGAAATATGATGCCTCTGTATGGCGGTATCGGAAAACGCCAAAGTGATAGAGACTTTGAAAGATTATAAATAAGTGGGTATTGGTTAGGAGAAAATGGATGAATTTTGTTACTTTGCAGGTAAACAAAGGTGGAAAGGAAAAAAATAGATATGATTCAACAGAGACAACTTTACCCGATAGGGATACAGACTTTCTCGGAAATCCGTGGAAAAGGCTATTTGTATATAGACAAGACGGAGTACGTTTATAGAGTGACGCATCCGACTCTAAGTATGTGTTTTTGAGTCGCCCTCGTCGTTTCGGCAAGAGTTTGCTCGTCAGTACGCTGCACGCTTATTTTGAAGGCAGGAAGGAGTTGTTTGAAGGTCTTGCCATTGAGAAACTGGAGGCGGAGTGGACCGGGTATCCTGTGCTTCACTTTGACATGAGCATGGCGAAGCATGTGGATAGGGAACGGTTGGAGCAAATGTTGAGTGTTCAATTATACAGATATGAAGAAACGTACGGTAAAGTGAATGAGGAAGTGACCTTGAACGATCGTTTCTCCGGACTCATCCGCCGGACTCACCATCAAACCGGCCGGCAGGTTGTCGTCCTCATCGACGAATACGACGCCCCGCTTCTCGACGTTATTCATGAAGAAAAGAATCTTCCCGTGCTTCGGGATGTGATGCGCAATTTCTACAGCCCCCTGAAGGCTTGCGACCCTTATCTACGTTTTGTATTCCTCACCGGTATCACGAAGTTCTCCCAACTGAGCATCTTCAGCGAGTTGAATAATATCAAGAACATCAGCATGGATGTGTCATACGCAGCTATCTGCGGCATTAGCGAAGAAGAAATGCTGACTCAGATGTCCGATGACCTGGATTTGCTGGCTGCACGCATAGGTGTCTCTCGTGAGGAAACGATTGCGAAACTGAAAGATAACTATGATGGTTATCATTTCACCTGGCCTTCGCCCGACATTTACAATCCTTTCACCCTGTTGCTCTATCAGAGTGACTATATTACTATAAAAGATTGCGATAGCGAATTTGGCATTTACACGCTCGACATTCCTAATAAAGAAGTTCGCACCGGATTGATGCGTAACCTGATACCTTCGTAGTTTCTCTCCACCATTCCCTATTGCGACAATGCCGATTCGGAGGGTCACTACCAGCAAGTGTTCTATATCATCTTCAGCCTTCTGGGGTATTATATAGATGTAGAGGTGCATACTCCTCGAGGCCGTGTAGATATTGTTCTCCGCACTCGTATCACACTGTACGTCATAGAGCTGAAACTTGATAAGACAGCGGATGCCGCTATGAAGCAGATCAACCTGAAGAATTATGCCGCACGCTTTGCATTATGTGGACTGCCAATAGTGAAAGTAGGCATTAATTTTGATAGTGAACGGCGGACGCTGGGGGATTGGACGATAGAGTAATTGGGTTTATTATAGAAAGCTGCAAGATGAACGGGCTTCGTCCCGCTAAATATATTATAGCTATACAGTGAGTGCTTACAGTTAAATGAGATGTGGAATGCGGGAAAGGCGCTCTGGAAAGTTTGGTGATGATCTTCTATATAATTTCTAAAAAGATTTGGGTGTTACAAAAAAAATAGCGTCCTTTGCCATAAAGAATAAGAAGGAATAAAGTCATGAAAGTATCCGAACCCTCAGCAGCTTATAATACACCTTATCTTCAGGGTCTGAAGAACAGGTTGATAGCTTCTATTGATGAAACCAACGATGAGGAGAAGTTGCAAGAATGTCTTGAACTGCTTCATGAAAAGACTATGCCTTGCTGTTTTACAGAAGAGGAGTTGGATGAAGAAATTAGACAGTCTGAAGCAAGCGGCGTTGCTACTGATGAAGAAGTAGCTGCTATGTTTGCGAAATGGGGACTTTAAAAATAAAGTGGCAGAAGAAAGCACAAGCTAATTTCAAAGAGATAGCTGCTTGGTATGCGTATAATATGGGATATACGGCTGAAATGCATTTTGCCAAAGATACTTATGATACAATTAAAACATTATCCCATTTTCCTCAGATAGGAACTCTTGATGAAAGACGCAGTACGTCTAAAACAAAATATTATAGTTTTTTATCTCATCCCAAATGTAGAATTTTTTATCGTTTCACTAAAACTACTTTATACGTGGTGACTATTCATTCCACACAAATGAAGCGTAGCTAATCTTCTTTCCTCTTAAGAAGCTTTATTTATGATAGACATTTTTGATGCCTTCTATCATGGAAAGCGTGTGTTTGTGACTGCTCATACCGGTTTCAAGGGAAACTGATAACATGGCACTTCTGCTAATAAATATTGCCAAATAATTTAATTATTAATCAAAAATATAACTCGATGTGGACTACAATACCATGCAAGGTATTATAGCCATACAGGGAGTGCTTATGAGTATATGAAAGTTTTAATAGTAGCGAACAAAAACTCCGGTAGCTTTTCTCCTTTTGTAATAGAACAAGGTAGTTCAATTGCCTACGAAGGAGTTGAAGTGGAGTATTTTGGTGTCATAGGCAAGGGGTGGACAGGTTATTTATCCTGTAGAAAGAAACTGATAAAAAAAATAGAGGAGTGCAAACCGGATTTGATTCATGCACATTACGGATTGTGCGGCTTATTAGCAAATTTGCAAAGGAAAGTGCCGGTGGTTACCACCTTTCATGGTTGTGATGTTCAGTCGACTACAATGCTTCGTTGTTTATCAAGACTGGCAATGTACCTGTCTAAGTATAATATTTTTGTTTTGAAGAGCATGCCTGATAGGGCCGGATATAAAAAGAAGAATTATTCTGTTGTACCTTGTGGAGTGGATCTGTCTGTTCTTAAACCGATGGATATGGAGGAAGCTAGAAAACTTTTAAACTGGAATACAAAAGATATTTATGTGTTGTTTGCGGGTAGTTTTGATGAGCCGGTGAAAAATCCTCTTTGGGCTAAGAAGTGTATTGCGCTGGCGGGTAACTACAAATTGGTGGAACTGAAAGGGTATAAAAGAAGTGAAGTTAATTTACTCATGAATGCTTGTAACTTATTGCTTGTGACATCTATTAGGGAATCTGGCCCGTTAGTAGTAAAAGAAGCGATGGCATGTAATCGTCCTATTGTTTCGACAGATGTAGGAGATGTGAGATATGTATTAGGTGAAACTAAGGGCTGTTATATTACTTCTCGTGATGAAACAGATTGTGTTGAGCAGATAAGGAAAGCGATTCAGTTCTCGATGAAATATTCACAAACAGATGGGCGTGACAGGATTATAGATTTAGGGCTGGATATTCATGAAATTGCAAAAAAAATTATATGCCTGTATAAACAGTTTTAAAAAGTAGAAATATGTGTGGAATTTGTGGAATTATTAATTTGAAAAATAAGCCTATCCGGCAGGCGACGTTATTCCCCATGATGCAACGTATGAAACACCGTGGCCCCGATGACGAAGGGATTTTTATACATCAGAATGTGGGCCTTGGTTTTGTCCGCTTAAGTATTCTTGACTTATCGGATGCCGGTCATCAGCCGATGAATGACGGTAGTGGCAGATATACGATTGTATTTAACGGTGAAGTTTATAATTATATAGAATTGCGGGAGGAACTGAAAAGGCAAGGGCTCAGCTTTTGTTCGGGAACGGATACGGAGGTGGTTCTGAAAGCTTATATACATTGGGGAGAGAAATGCTTGGAACATTTCAATGGCATGTTTGCCTTTGCAATATATGATGAAGAGAATGATGTGCTTTTTGGAGCAAGAGACCGCTTTGGCGTGAAGCCATTTTATTATTGCATGACTGAGGACCAGTTTGTTTTTGCTTCGGAAATACCTCCTATCCTGGAAACGAAATGCATAAAGCCGAAGGCGAATAACCAGGCGATTTTTGACTATTTGGTTTTCAACCGGACTGACCAGACAGAAGCAACCTTTTTTGCGGGAATAAAAAAGCTACAGCATGGGCACTCTTTCACAGTCAAGAATGGAGAATATAAGAGCAAAGAATGGTATAACCTCAGAGAACGGGTAGAAAAAGCAGCACCTTTTGAGGATGAGCAAGCGTATAGAGCTTGCCTTAATTCCTCCATTAAGTTACGGCTGAGGAGTGATGTCCCGTTGGGGGTATGCCTGAGTGGAGGTTTAGATTCGTCATCTATAGCCTCTATTGTATATGAAGACTTTGGGAATACCGGTTTGAATACCTTTTCTGCGGTTTACAATAAGGGGGAGCATGGAGACGAGTCGGAATATATAGATGAATTCAGGGGAACTTTAAGGAATATGTTTTTTACGCATCCCACAGTGGAAACCCTATATCAAGATATTCCCAATTTTGTATATATTCATGCGGAGCCTGTGCCTTCTTTAGGACCGTATGCCCAATATAAGGTTATGCAGAAGGCAAAAGAGAATGTAACCGTCACGCTGGATGGGCAAGGGGCTGATGAGGAACTGGCGGGTTATCATTACTTCTATGGATTTTACTATAAAGATTTGCTTCGTTCCTTCCGGATGCGTAAACTGCTTTGCGAGATGAAAGGCTATTGGCATGTGCACCGCTCTATCTATGCTTATAAAACTTTCCTGTATTTTCTGCTTCCCAAGCGTATGCGTACGTTGGCTCGTGCCAACGAATATGGTTATATCAGTCAGAATTTCATAAAGCGCTATTCGAAGCGGAACAATATTGCCGGTAATCTATATGGTTCTTCTTCTTTGAATGATGCATTACTGGATCACTTTGAATATAAATTGGAGCATCTTCTGAAGTGGGATGACCGGAATTCGATGGCAAGTTCAGTTGAGTCACGGGTTCCATTTCTGGATTATCATTTGGTGGAGAGAACTTTGGCAACACAATCTTCTGAGAAAATCAAGGATGGGGTCACTAAGAGTATTCTCCGGAGAGCCATGAAAGGGACATTGCCGGAGAAAATCAGAAACCGGATGGATAAAGTAGGGTTTGACACTCCTCAGGATGAATGGCTTAGAACATCGGTATTTCAGGAATATATAGAGACGCTAATTAGTAGCAAGTCGTTCAAAAACAGAGGATACTTCAATGTACAAAAAGTGCATGAACTTTATCAAAATCACTTAGACGGGAAAATTAATGTTTCTAAGGAAATCTGGAAATGGATTCATCTGGAATTATGGTTTAGAGAATTTATTGACAAATAGTTCATTAAATCACTTTGCAGGCTCATAATCATATATTTTGTTGATTCGGCTCAATGTGAGCCGGAAAAGATATTACTACAGAGCTTTTTGAGCCGAATTGATAAATAGGTAAGATGTGTGTAGTAGTTGAGGACTGCTAAAATAATAAAGAAAATAGATGATAACTGTAGGTGAAGAAATAGATGTGATTGCTTGGAGAGAGTTGATGAGTACTTCATCAACCGCTAACTTTTTTCAGTCAAAAGAATGTTTCGATTTCTATTCAAGCCTTTCTTTTTTTGAAGCATTTGCATTGGGAGTTACTGAAGACGGGGCACTGAAAGGTGTAATTGTAGGGTATATACAAAAAGAGGGGGGAAGATTGAAACGATTCTTTTCCAAGAGGGCAATTATAACAGGAGGGGCTCTACTGGCCGATGATATAAGTGAGGATGCATTGTTTCAATTATTAATATATTGTAGAAAACGACTAAGCAGGAAAGCCATTTACATAGAGTTCCGTAATTTTAATGATTATGGTATTCATAAGAAGGTGTTTCTAAAAAGTGGTTTTAGTTATGTTCCGCATTTAAATTTTCACGTTGATTGCTCTTCTGAGGATGTTGTGAACCGGAATATAGGTAAGAGCAGGAAGAGGGACATTAAGACATCTTTAAGGGATGGAGCTTCATATTTGGTTAATCCTACTCTAAATCAAATACATGACTATTATGATATTTTGAATGAACTATATACCACAAAAATCAAAACGCCTTTACTCCCATTTGCTCTTTTTGAAAGATTGTACGGTGAACTCTTTGCCAGATTTCTTCTAATTGAGTTGAATAATAAAGTTATTGGAGGAACAGTTTGCGTGGTTTGGAATGATAGAGTTATGTATGAATGGTTTGCGTGTGGATTAGATAACAAATATAAAAATATATATCCATCTACTTTGGCAACATATTCAGGAATAAAATACGCATTTGAAAATGGAATATCTCGCTTTGATATGATGGGGGCAGGGAAGCCTGAAGAAGGATATGGAGTACGTGACTTTAAAGCAAAGTTCGGAGGAAAGCTGGTAGAGCATGGACGGTTCCTATGTGTATTGAATCCTGTGCTGTATAATATTGGGAAAATAGGAATTAAAATAGTAAAGATAATAAAATGAGAATACTGATAGACATAGGGCATCCGGCGCATGTGCATCTGTTTAAGAACTTTGCCCATGAAATGGAGAAAAGAGGACACGAATTGTTGTTTACTTGTCGGGATAAAGAATTTGAAATTGCCCTCTTGGAGTATAATAAATTGAAATATGTTTCTTTTGGAAAAAAATACAAATCAATTGTAGGGAAAATATGGGGAATGTTTAAATTTGATTATTTAGAATGGAGAACATGCCTACGATTTAAACCGGATATATTGCTGAGTCATGGTTCCATTTGTGCTGCTCATGCGGCTTGGCTGATAGGAAAACCTCATATTGCATTTGAGGATACTTTTAATTTTGAACAAGTAAGGTTATACAAACCTTTTACAGATACAATTCTTACTTCTGATTATGACAATCCATTAAAAAATGAACGAAATGTAATACAGTATGCTGGTTACCATGAATTGGCTTATCTTCACCCTAATCGTTTTACTCCCAATAAATCGATTCTAAAAGAGTTAGGAGTTGATGGAAATGAGAAATATGTGATTATACGTTTTGTCTCGTGGAATGCATCTCATGATATTGGACATAGAGGAATTTCATTTGACAATAAGTTGAAAGCAATAATGGAGTTAAAAAAACATGCAAAGGTGTTTGTTTCTTCTGAAGGAGAATTACCTGAAAGATTAAAAACACATCAAATTGAAATAGCTCCTCATAGGATGCATGATGCGATGGCGTTTGCCAGTCTCTTGTTGGGTGAAAGTAGTACAATGTCGGAAGAGGCTGCTATAATGGGAATTCCTTCTGTTTATTTGCATACTGGTACGATTGCATATACTAAGGAACTTGAAGAGAAATACCAATTAATATACAATTATTCTGAATCTTTAGAAGATCAAGAAAGAGCTATAAAAAAAGGTATTGAATTACTTCAAATGGATAAACAGGGATTGCATGATAACTGGTTGAGAAAAAGAAATAAATTATTAGACGAAAAAATAGATGTGACCGCTTTTTTGGTTTGGTTTATAGAACATTATCCGGAAAGTAAAAGCATAATGAAAAACAATCCGGATTATCAATTAAATTTTAAATAATGGATTTCACTCTCAAAACCTACCATTCCTTACTTTGCGCTCTGCAAAAGGCAGATTACCGTTTCTATACTTTTGAGGAGTATTGCGAAAGGAAAGAAGATTTGTCCGATTCCAAATTTGTCATTCTGCGCCACGATGTGGACGAAATAGCGTCTAATGCGCTTAAGATAGCACTCTTGGAGCATGAGTTGGGAATCCGGGCTACATATTATTTCCGGATTGTGAAACAAAGCTTTGACCCTGACATCATCTGGAAAATAGTGGCTTTGGGACACGAGGTGGGCTACCATTATGAAGACCTGGTTTTTGCTGATGGTGATATGTCCAAAGCTATCGGGACATTTGCAACTCATCTTCAAGAAATACGGAAATTTTATCCGGTACGTACTGTGAGCATGCATGGCAGTTCATCTTCTATCTATGATAACCGGACGTTATGGCAACACTACAGGCTTGCTGATTTTAATCTTATCGGAGAACCGTACCTGACAACTGATTTCCGGCGGGTGTTTTATCTGACTGATACCGGCTACGCCTGGGACGGGAAGAAGTATGCGGTGAGAGATATAGTGGAAGACCATTTTGGCATATCATTCCATACGACCCGACAAGTTATAAATTGTATCGGCAGGAATGAATTTCCGGAACGATGTATGATACTTGCCCATACACTTTGGACAGATAGCATGTGGCAATGGACCTTGCTCCATCTCCGGGAATTTTTTAAGAATCGCGTGAAAAGGTTTTCAAAGCATAACAAAGCGGTAGGTTTCCTATATAGTCACTTCGTAAAATATTATTGGACACATGGCAAATCATTTTAAAACCAGAGAGCCACGGCTTATTCCTTTTTTCGACCATGATGAAAAGAGCCTTTGGCATACTATCCGGAACTCCGGCAAGAGGCGGCAGATGAATCCTTTGCATTTTGCTTTCAGGAAGATGAGGAATATCATTCTTTTCCGTTTATCTTTTTTTTGTCCGCTGAACTCATGGCGGGTGAGAATGCACAGGTGGAGGGGAATACATATTGGGAAGCATGTCTATGTCGGGCAGCTTTGTGTACTGGACAATGCGTATCCTGAATACATATACATTGAAGATCATGCCTCGATGGCGGGGGAGGTATCTGTCATAGCCCACGTAAACCCGTGTGAGCATTTCTCATTTATGCTGGAAGCTAAAGTGGCTCCCGTAGTCATTAAAGAGGGGGCATGGATTGGCATCCGGTCTGTCATCTTACCGGGAGTCAGCATTGGGATGAAATCAATCGTTTCGGCGGGTACTGTGGTGGATTGTGATGTGCCCGATTATACATTGGTGCAGGGAAACCCTATGAAAAAGGTTACTACTTATAAAAAATTATCGGATATTTATGAAAGGAATCGTTCACTTGACCAATGACGTGGAGACCACTTCCATCGTGAACGGTGGCTTGCGGGATGACACGGGAGTGAAGGTCTGGAAAGAGGGATTGCCCCGCTTGCTTGAGCTATATGCAAAATATGATGTGAAGGCAACTTTCTTCTTTATAGCGGACTTTGCCGCGCAACATCCGGAAATGATAAAGAGGGTGCAAGGAGGCGGACATGAGGTGGCGGTACACGGTTTAAGCCACGAGCATACGAAAGCGTTCGATGTCCTGTCAGCGGAAGAGCAGGTGTATCATTTGTCGGCGGCAAAGAGGATTATTGAGGATATTGCCGGAGAAGAGGTAGTTTCATTTCGCGCTCCGGCTTTACGGGTGAATGGGAATACGCCCCGGGCGTTGAAAGAAACGGGGTATCTGTTCGACAGTTCGGTGGCTCCGCAGCGGATGGATATGTTCATGTCGTTGGGCAGTAAAGGAAAACTGCAATGGCTAAAGGCTCCCAGAGTGCCTTATCATGTGAAGCAGGATAACCTGGCACGACGGGGGGACATGGAACTTATAGAGGTTCCGGTGTCTTCGTTTATAGTGCCTTACATCGGGACGTTCATGCGCATCTCTCCCCGGTTAACTTGTTGGATACGCCATTTCCTGTATTGGGAGACGAGGAATACAAACAAGAGGATTAATTTCCTGATTCATCCCAATGAGGTGATTACAGAGGAGGACATGCATGGGAAAATAGAACGCCAGGCGGACAGTTATATTTCTTATCTGTTTTCGGACGTGCTGAGGCATAAACTGAAACTGCGGAATCTGGGCATACCTGCATTGGATTTGTATGAAAAAGAAATTGCTTTCTGGAAGAACTGCGGTTACGGGTTTGAAAGAATAAAAGATGTTAGAGTAGGGGAATGAGATTCGTTTTTTTAGTTTGCTTCTTTATTTTTTCTTCCAGAGTATTCGCCCAATACTCGGATGGAACTACCGGTTTGCTCCATACACCCTCGGCTGAGATGCAGCCGGTGGGAACGGTGATGCTGGGCGCAGGCTTTCTGAATAAAGAATTAACTCCCAATTCCAACTCTCTTGCCTGGCCTTATCATACCTATAATTATTATGTCAATGTCACTTTTCTGTCGTGCCTGGAACTGTCGTATATCTGTACGTTGTTTAAACGGAGTGTAGGCGACCTTCCCAGGAAGTGGAGAGGGCAGGACAGGCATTTAGCCTTTAGGCTGAGGGTGCTGAAAGAGGGACAATTCTGGAAATATATGCCAGCGGTGGTGCTGGGAACTTCTGACCCGGTGACGGGATTCCAGTCGCCGGGAGAAGAGGGTAATGGGCATTTCAATAAATATTATGTTGCGGCAACCAGGCATATACAAACAAGAGGAGGTGAATTGGGTGTTCATCTTTCTTATCTTTACAGTGCCAGGAAAACATATAGATTGAATGGCCCTGCGCTGGGAATATCTTATGACTTTGCCGTTTTGAAAGGATTCCGCCTGATAGCGGAGTATGACGCAAAAGATTTTTATGTAGGTTTCCATTACCGGGTGATACGTCCGTTGATGCTGCAGGCAATGCTGCAGGACGGACAATACTTTTCGGGAGGGTTCACCTTTCTGATTCCGCTTAAGTTGTAGAAATAGTAAACAATAAAAATAATCAATGAACAAGATGAAAATGTGGGGAGGCATAGCCATGATGTTATGCTTCCTGACCGGCTGTACTTCCACAAAGCAGATTGCGTATTTGCAAGATACGCCGGAGAATTATAAGCAGGAGATAGCGCAGGAGTATGAAATCAAAATCCATTCGGATGACTTGCTTTCCATTATGGTGAATAGTAAAGACTTGGAACTGGTGCAGATGTTCAATCTGCCAAGCGTGCGCTATGAGTTCGGAAGTAAGGGGGCCTATTCGGGAGGGTCCAGCGGAATACTGGGTTATCTGGTGGATAAAGAAGGAAATATCGATTTTCCGCAACTGGGAAGAATCAAGGTGAAAGGAATGACCCGTTCGGGACTGACGGACTATATCAAGGAACAACTGATCAGTAAGGGGTTGGTGAATGATCCGATTGTTACCATTCAGTTCCTGAACTTTAAAGTTTCGGTGATGGGGGAAGTTAATAATCCCGGTACATTTGAGGTAAGCAGTGATCGCATTACTCTATTGGATGTGCTTAGCCGGGCAGGAGACTTGACAATCTACGGCAAGCGTGAGAATGTGAAGGTGATTCGGGAAGAAAACGGGGAACGGCTGGTGGCTACCGTGGACTTGCGGAGCAATGACTTGTTCGCTTCACCTTATTACTATCTCCGGCAGAATGACATCGTATATGTGGAGCCTAATTCGGCAAAGGCGGGGCAGAGGGAGATTAATCAAAACCGATCTATCGGTACGTTCGCTTCCATTGTATCGGTATTGATTTCATTGTCGGTACTTATATTTAAGTGAGTTGTGAAAAGAAAGCAGTTTAATCAGAGTAATATTTTATGAGAAAAGATAAATTTGAAGATTTTGACTTTATAGATTTCAATGAGAGCCGGTCGGAGGAGAGCACGGTGATGGCTGATATGATTGGTGTATTGGCGCATCATCGTAAGTGGTTTATACTTTCGGTTGCCGTGTGCCTGCTGGTCGGCTTTATCTATGTGAGAAGCACACCGAAAACTTTTTCACGCACAGCCACCATATTGGTGAAGGACGAACAAGGGGGCGGGAACATGGGTGAATCCGCCGCTTTCCGGGATGTGTTTTCATTGGGTAACAGCAAGGTGGACAACGAAATGGGGTTCTTTAAAAGCAAAAGGCTGATGATGGAGGTAACCCGGCAACTTCGTTTGGACGTCAGCTACAAGGAACGCAACGGGCTGCGCAAACGGGAACTTTATAACTCCACTCCGTTTACGGTGGTCTTTCAGGATGCGGAACCCGGCCAGGAAATCAGTCTGACGGCTACGGCGATTGACGGGAACAGGGCGTTGTTGTCGGATTTCGTACTGGATGAAAACGATTTTGACGAGGTGGTGACGGTGCAGATGGGTGACACGACGGATACTCCGGTGGGGAAAGTTGTTGTCGCTTCGACGCTGTTCATGAACGAGGAGTATATGGGCAAGCCCGTTTATGTGAAGAAGGGCAACCGGAAAAACGTGTCGGACAATTATAATGCCAATCTGCAGGTGGAAGTGGTTGACAAATCTTCGCTGATTAACCTGACCATAGAAGACGAGAACATCGGGCGTGCGGAGGATGTGCTGAATACATTGATTGAAGCCTACAAGAATGATGCGATAGAAGATAAGAACAAGGTGGTGATTAATACCGCCAATTTCATTAAAGACCGCTTGACGATTATAGAGGCGGACCTGGGCGTGATTGACACGGAAATAGAGGATTATAAACGGGAAAATAAGCTGACGGACGTTACCTCGGAAAGCGCACTGCTGCTGCAAAACTCCAGCCGTCTGGGAGGGGAGTCGCTGAGCATTGAAAACGAGGTCGTTATGGCCGAATACATAAAGGATTATCTGCAGGATAATTCGAAAACCGCTGAATTGATACCGTCGAGTATCGGCATCAATGACAATGGTATCCAGAATCAAATCAACGAATATAACACGACGCTAACTAAAAAGAACAAACTGATGGCTAACAGCAGCGCCAATAATCCGATAGTGCGGGAAATGAACGCGAGCCTGGTATCTATGCGTGCGTCCATCTCAAAGGCTGTGGACAATCTGGTGGCGGGATTGAAGATGCAGGTGCGGAATATGAAGCGGAAGGAACTGGAGAATATGAACCGGAAAGCGTTTGTGCCCACCCAGCAGAAGTATGTGATCAGCATCGAACGCCAACAGAAAATTAAAGAAGAGTTGTATCTCTATCTGCTGAACAAGAAGGAGGAGAGTGAACTGCAACTTTCCATCACGGAAAGTAATTGCCGCATTGTGGATCCGGCGGACGGACCGGACTTGCCTGTTTCGCCACGTAAGGCACAGGTGCTTCTGATTTGCATCCTGCTGGGCTTTACGATTCCGACTCTTTGGCTGTATATTCGTTCGTTGCTCAATACTACCGTGCAGACAAAGAGGGATTTGAAAGCGGGCGTGAGCGTTCCTTTCCTTGGGGAGATTCCTCTGAAAAAGGGGAAGCGTGAAAAGGATATTGTTGTGAAAGAGGGCAGTCGGGAATATATCTGCGAAGCGTTCAAGATACTCCGTGATAATCTTGACTTTATGGATACGGAGAAGAAAGCGGGCGGAAAAGTGGTGCAGGTGACGTCTTTCAATCCGGATTCGGGCAAGACTTTTATCATTGCCAATCTGGCCATGAGTATGGCACTTTCGAATGCAAAGGTAATTGTGCTGGACCTGGACTTACGGAAGGGCTCGCTGACGAAGAATTCGGGCATCGGTACTAAGGAAAAAGGTATGTCGGCTTACCTGAGCGGCAAGGTAAATCGAGTGGAAGAGATTATCCGTCCTTATGAAGAAGGAAGCCGCCTGGATATTATTACTTCGGGGGCATTGCCTCCCAATCCGGCGGAGTTGCTGAAGAGTGATAAGTTGGATGAATTGATAGCCGGACTGAAAGAAACTTATGACTACATTCTGCTGGATAATCCTCCTTACGGCATGGTGGTGGATGCATCGCTTTGCGCACGACTGGTGGACCAGTCTGTGTATATTGTCCGTGCGGGAATGTTTGACAAGCGCTTGCTGCCGGAATTGCAGGAACTTTATGATTCCGGTAAGATGAAACACCTGAGCGTGGTGCTGAATGCGGTGAACTATGAGAAGGGAGGCTATGGTTATGGCTATGGCTACGGCTACGGTTACGGCTATGGCTATGGTAATGATAACGATAGGAAGCCAAAGAAAACGGCGTTCTGCAAAAGGGTTTTTGGTATTTAATGCGGGTAGGTTATGTTTTTCTTACGGCATAAAGTAAAGTTGATTGAGACCGGGTTCTTCCGGGGATATACAGATTTTCACAGCCATATCCTTCCCGCTGTGGATGACGGCATCGGCACGCTGGAGGAGGCGTTGGAAACGCTCGGATACTTCACCGAACTGAAAGTGAATAAAGTGATTCTGACCCCTCATGTGATGAACGGGGTGGGAGAAGACCGGGAGAAAGTGACCCGGGCTTATGAAATGCTTTGCGGACAATATAAAGGGGGGATTATTTTGAATCTGGCGGCTGAATATATGTTGGATTCCGGCTTCAGGGAACGGTTGGAAAACGGCTTGAATCATCTGGAAAAAGACAGGGTACTGGTGGAGACCTCTTATCTATCGCCACCGAATAACTTGTACGAACTGCTGTATGACATCGTGATGGCCGGCAATACACCGGTCATTGCCCACCCCGAAAGGTATCTCTATATGAACCATGCCGATTTCCACAAACTGAAGGACAACGATTGCTTGCTGCAACTGAACCTGCTTTCATTGGCGGGGTATCATGGAAAGCAGGCATTGAAAAATGCGGAGTACTTGCTGGAGGAGGGCATGTATGACTTGTCGGGAACGGACCTGCACCACTTGGGCACTTTTAAAAAGTGGATAGGGGCATTGAAGGTGACGGATAAACAATTGGACCGGTTGTGCCGGCTATGCTTCAGATGAGCTTGTGCGGGAAATACCGGTGGTGGCTGACGCTTTTCTTGATATTCGCCGGTACTCAGGATAAACTCTATGCGGATGATACGTATGCACGGATGTTGGAGAAGTTGGGCTTTGAGGATGTCCGGACAAGAGTGCAGGGAAATACCTTATATATAGCGATGGAGAATACCGCCTATCGGGGTACTTTCGGGGGATGGGCTGAGGCGTTGCGTATGCTGGATGCCCGGATCGGGATCGTTGACAGTGTCGTTATTGTAGCCCTTGAACAACAAGTGCCGCAGGTGAGAATCTGTGCGCGGGTTCATCCTCTGGAAGTGGTGGAGGTGGATTATGATATAAGCGAAGCGTGGAGAATATTACACGGCGTTCTGGTTGCGAATTCTTCTTTCGGAAAGATTGACTGGGTGTTTTATCCGCAGGTGTCGCTGGCTAATCACCGTTATGACATTATCTATGAGGGAGCTGTGAATTTAGCTCCTGCCTTCGAAGTGTCTTTGTGGAAAGGCGCGCAGGTCACGGCCCAGGTAGTTATTCCTGTGTGGAATAATATCTCCGGTGAGGCGGACCGTGTGCGCCCGGGATTTATGACGTTCAGCCAGACGGTAGCCTTCCATCCCCGGCTACATGCAACCGGGGGGATCGGGCTGTTCAATAACAACCGGGCAGGCGTATGCGGAAGTCTTGAATACAGGTTGAATAATTGTCTGTCGGTAAAAGGGAGGTTTGGTCTGACAGGCAAGTCGAGCTTTGAGGATAAAAAGTGGAATCTCTCCACTTGGAGGAAAATAGACGGTTCGCTGGGGCTTTCCTACTTTGAGGCTTGTAGCGCCTTGCAGTTTGAAGGTTCGTTGAACCGTTATGTTTACGGGTATTACGGGGCAAGGGCGGACATTACCCGTCACTTCCGTGATTATGCCATCGGCGTTTACGGTATCGCGGTGGAAGGGGGATACAATGCCGGTTTCCATTTTGCCATCCCCATACAAGGGAAGAAAGCATACCGGCGCAAATGGTTCCGTGCAAAGCTGCCTGACTACTTCGATTGGGAATACAACGTGCTTTCCAATAAGAAAGAGTGGAGTGAGGACCATTTGAAAAGTTATGATACCCGTCCGGACGAGAACCATAGCGACCGTTACTGGCAGGCGGAATACATACAGAGAAATATAAACCGGGAAATAGGAAAATAAATCCATTTACTAACAATTTTAAAAAAAGTAAGTTATGAAGAAGTTTAATTATTTGTTTATGAGCATGCTCGTCTCGTTCATTGCGTTTACCGCTTGTGGAGATGACGATGAAGAGACTCCCGCCGATCCGACTATTACGGTGACGGAAAGTTACTCAATCGAAGGTGTAGTTTCGGGGGCAACAGGGGTTAAGGTAGAGTTGTTTAAAGGTGCAACGTTTGCAAAGAATGTGACCACTGACGGTGCCTATTCTTTTTCTGATCTGGAAAAGGTAGCCTATACGGTAAAAGCTACGGCTGCCGGATGCATTGATCAAAGCGTAGATGTTGCCTTTGGTGAGAAAACCTCGCAGGTGCTTGATTTTGCGATGGTCGTGGCTTCTACTGAAACCAAGGCAGTGGATGAAGTGGTTGGGCAAGACAAGGAAACGACTATTACTAATGATGAGAGTAACCAGTCGTCGAGTGCTGCTGAAACGGCAGTTACGGTTCCTGCTTCTACTACGATTACAAATACGGAATCCCTTCCTGAAAATGCGACTTTCTCTGTGACGGCTTATGTGCCTGCTGCCCCTACTTCAGATGTTGCGGAAGGTGCAAAGACGGAAGAATCTGCTGTGTTGGCATTGAACTGCCAACCTTCGGGTGCGAAGTTCAGTCAGCCTGTCACTTTGAGCGCCGACTTGAAGGAAAAGGATATACCTGCATCTAACATGAAGCTGGTGAACGGTTCGGAAAGTGTGTCTGTTAACTTGGATGGTACGGTTTATAGCGCTCCGGTTACTCACTTCTCTACCTGGACTTTCCAACTGGAAGCTCCGGTAAACATTGGTGCGGCTACTACTGAGGCAGCTAATAAGACGAAGTATCTTAAGGTGGGTGATAATGCGGTTACTTATGATGAAAAATGTGGCTATGAAGTTGTAAGTAATCCGTTCTCTTCTTCCAAGATTGTAAGTGCTTTCCTGACTACAAGATTCGGGTCTAAGGTCAAGAGCGTCACTAAATCATTCAAGGCTAACTCAGAAGCTAACGGAACTTTGTCATACACTGTCAGACAGAGTTATAAACCTGCCACTATCACGATTGGCGGAAAAACGGTCAATGTGAAGGTATATAGTGCTGCATCCGTAGAAACAACAGGATTCAAGGCTGAAGAGCATGATGGAGGTAGCGGTCAATAGACAGGACATTGCTTTGTTACGGAGAAAGATGTAAGTGAAACATATATAATAGCGAATAAAGGGTATGTTAGGAATAAATCCTAATGTACCCTTTTTTTATAGATTATCCTTGATGTCCTGCAATTCCACCAGCTTATTCACAATAGCGTAAATGGTGAGACCTGCCGGAGAATGTATTTGCAGTTTACGGGCGATGTTCCGACGGTGGGTGATAACGGTATGGATGGAGAGGTAAAGTTGGTCGGCGATGGCTTTATTGGTCATGCCTTTCACAACGCAGGTTATTATTTCTTTTTCACGCTGGCTGAGGGTTTCCTGCTCATTTTCTTTCTCTTCTTCTTCGTCGGTACAAAGCAATTGGTTTATTTTAGTGGAGATTGTTTCTGCATCATCGCAGATAGAGAGGTGGTCGTCGTACTCTTTTAGTGAATTATTGTCGATGACCGAGCATACAAGTGCCAGATATTTAGTTTCTACCTTGCCGTTTTCTGTTTTGAACGTTGCAATGTCAAACCAACCGCCGAAGGTTGGATTGACAATGAGGACATCCGGTGTGTTCAAGTGGATGTAACTCTGCAGGGATTCTGGGGAAGAGATTTCTATTGGATGTACATTCAGGTTGGGCAAACGCTTTAGTACTGTTGTAAGTCCACTCCGGATGATGACTGAAGTCTCCGCAACTGCTATTTTTATAGAAGAGGCATTATTGTTCATTTTTCAATCTCCTTTCCAATTGTGCCACAGCAGGAACAAACATGTAGTCTTCTACCTGGCAGTGTGAAGCAAGGTCATGTTCGCAGTTGAAGATATCGAAAAGAACGGCGTTGAGCTTGTTGTTATTCTCTTTTTCCGGATAATATTTAATGATGATATTTTTCAGCTCTGTCAATTTGGTCTCTATCTGATTGTGTTTACTGGCAAAGGTTGCTATGTCGTAATCCTCGGCAAGCTTGCCTTCCAGGAGTTTTTCTACATAGGTGAACACTGCCTCGTTTTCATACTCCATGTGGCGGCGTACTTCTTTGGCATATTCATCGAAAAATTTCAGAATAAGATAGGCGATGTTGTCGGTTCCTGAGCAGTCGATGGACTCGATGAGCTTACGTCGAATGACCGGCAACTTGAAATCAAGAAAATAGGTGTGTGCCTGTTTCAGATAGTCCATGAGTGCAGGGATGGAAAAAGCGTCTTCATCTTCACTATAGGTATAGGCATATTGTTCTTCACTGATGAAATTGGCTACTGCGAGAAAGGTGCGGTAGTCTACGCCTTGTGCCTCACAAACGTCTTTTACACTCTTATCTCCAAAACCCAGTGAGAGACCAAAGCGGCTCATAACCATTAATAAGGAGTAGTTATCACAGATAAGGTCGCTCATTTTGTCTGTAGCGCGATACTTATGCGGTTCATTCATTGCAGATTATCCTTTCTTTCTTTGTTTATTCGTGCGCAAAGGAACGGATTTTCCTTGAAAATAGCAATCGCTATTTGTAGGTATTTTGGGGTTTAGTCTTATTTAACGAGAAAAATTAGTTTATAAACTAAATATTTTAGTTATTTGCAGAAAACAAATAAAAACTATGAAAGGATTGACTGCTAAAGAAGAAGAAATCATGGGATTTTTCTGGGAGAAAGGTCCGTTGTTTGTGAAGGAGATGCTGGCTTTCTATGAAGAACCGAAGCCACATTTCAATACTTTATCCACGATTGTAAGGGGGCTGGAGGAGAAAGGTTTCCTGGCGCATAAGACCTACGGTAACACGTACCAGTATTATGCTGTGCTGAACAAGGAGGATTTTAGCAAAGGAACACTGAAGAAAGTAATCAGTAAATACTTCAATAATTCGTATCTTAGCGCAGTATCTTCATTGGTAAAAGAGGAAGATATCTCACTGGAAGATCTGAAGCAGCTGATTGCAGAAGTAGAGAGAGGGAAGATATAGTAACTTTAAATATCGAAGATTATGAAAAACATTGCTATAACTTGTTTGGTGTTGGTAGCTGTTTGCGTAGGCTTGCAGGCGAAGAAGGTGGTGAAAGCTCCTTATTTCATGGCAACGAGTACCAACCAAATAGAATTCCAGAAAGTAATATTAGGGAAAGATACGACATGGATAGAGGCTAAAATATATTCCAGACCGGGTGAAGGAGTAAGAATAGACTCGACTGCCGTTGTACAGGTGGGGGAGAAAATGTATGCTTATCTGGGTGGCGATGGATTTTCGAAAGAGTTTTGGACAAATCTTCCGGCTTCGGGTGAATTGGCTGTGACTTTGAAGTTTGAACCGATTCCTATGGATGCGGAAAGTCTCGACTTTTATGAAATGCCTGCAAAGAAGAGTGAAGGATGGAATATTTATGGGGTGCGTTTGGATGGTAAGAAGCCGGAAATCGGAATACCTGAGAAATTGTTAAATCAGCAGTTGGATTATTCTCAGCCTTTGCCTGATCCTGATTTGAAAAATGGAAAGACGGTGATCCGCGGACAGATATTAGGTTACAATCCGGTATATGGAACTACTCTGAATTTCAATTGCAGTGACTGGTTCTTTTTTGATGTATTTGGTCAATCCCTTCCGATAGCTGAGGATGGAAGCTTTTATTATGAAACAAACTTGATGATACCGGGTGATGCTACATTGCATGTGGGGCGGAAGAGGTTTGAGATATTTCTGGTACCGGGTGGTGAGCTTGAAATAACATTTAATTTACCGGAAATTTACTGGTCGGAAAGCCGTTTGTTCGGGAAGAAAGATAGAAGACCACTGGTTTGGTTTGAGGGTACGTATGCCGGTCTGAATACTGAACTGACAAAGTATGCCGGACTGACGAGTATTTACAGTGCGGATAATTTTTATGAGAATATTTGCGGCGTCACTCCTGCCCAATATAAAAAGTATGTGACGAAGATTTACGAAAAAAATCGTGATGAAATACTAAAGAATAAGTTGCTGAGTGATGCTGCACGCACATACATGATAAACAATCTGGAAATGTCGTATTTCTTTGCTATCAAGGGGTATAAGGGTACAATCAGTTATGCCCCGATGATCAGTGGAAAAAAAGGAGTGAAGCGGGCGGATATGACGGTAGGTGAGAACTATTATGATGATATCCTGAAATTGGATTTTATATATTCTCCTTATATACGATATGGCGGTTATCCTGATTTTGTCCGTGCTGCAACCGAGGATTTCAAAGGTAAGTTTGAACCGCAACCTATCTGGGAGGATATCTTACGGGCGAAACCTTTAGGAGCTACTCTTGCCCGCTTGAAACCTTTGTTGGAGAAACAGATGCTGACGTTGGATAGCATATCCGAACCGGAAATAAAGAAAGCTTTGACTATCAGGAATCAAAAAGTGGTGGCTTTACTTGCGGAAAGTGCAAAGAAAACTGGTTATACGGTCTGTCAGCTTGATACGGCAGTTACAGCGGACAGTTTGTTAGCAGTTATTACTCGTCCTTATCGTGGTAAAGTGGTTCTGATAGATATGTGGAATACTTGGTGTGGTCCTTGTATGCGAGCTATGAATAGTTTGAAACCTGTTAAAGAAGAACTGAAAGATGTAGTATATGTCTATGTGGCGGATGAAAGTTCGCCTGAAGGAAAGTGGAAAATTACGATACCCGATATTCACGGAATTCATTACCGGATTACGAATGAACAGAGTGCTGCATTAGGCAAGTTATATGAGTATCCGGGAATACCTACATACTTTGTGATAGATCGGGAGGGGAAACTTTCATACAAAGTTACCGGATTTCCTGGTGCGGAGGTGATGAAAGAAGAATTACTGAAGGCTGGGAAATAGTAGCTGTAAATTATTAAATAGTACATCAATATGGGAATTTTCTTTGTCTATATACTGAAGTCGTCGGTTTGTTTGGCGGCATTCTACTTGTTCTACCGTCTGTTGCTGAGCCGTGAGACGTTTCACCGTTTCAACCGGGTAGCGTTGTTGAGCATATTGTTGCTGTCTTGTCTTTTGCCATTGGTGGAAGTTACTGTAGAGAAGCAGACAGAAGTTCATCAAACCATGATGACACTGGAACAATGGCTGATGCTGGCGGATATGATGAACACAGCTGAGTCTATGGATTTACAGGCAGAGGAAGTAACGGTGACTTGGATACAGGTTGCATTGTTGGTATATCTGGCAGGTATTTTATTTTTTGCTCTACGCAACGGATATTCGTTGTTGAAATTAGGCGGATTACTAAAGTCTGGTAGGAAAGAGAACTTGAGTAAATATACCGGGGATGGTGAGAAAGTGACTTTAATAGTGCACGAGCATGATATAGCTCCGTTCAGTTGGATGAAATATATCGTTATTTCGAAAAAAGATCTGGATGAGAATGGTCGGGAGATACTTATTCATGAATTGGCTCATATACAGAACCGGCACTCATGGGATTTGCTGGTGGCGGATATCTGTATCTTTTTTCAATGGTTCAATCCGGCTTCGTGGCTATTGAAGCAGGAATTGCAGAATATCCATGAGTATGAAGCTGATGAAACAGTGATTGAAAAAGGCGTTGACGCGAAACAATATCAACTATTATTAATCAAAAAAGCTGTCGGCACAAGGCTCTACTCTATGGCCAACAGCTTTAATCACAGTAAACTTAAAAAACGTATCACTATGATGTTAAAAGAAAAATCGAATCCGTGGGCAAAATTGAAGTATTTGTATATGCTTCCAGTAGCAGCTATTGCAGTAACAGCTTTTGCCCGTCCTGAAATCTCGGAAACCGCAGAAGAGATTTCTGCCGTCAAAGTTAATGATTTGACAGCAATTGTGGAAGCAAAAGTCACAAAAACTATCGAGGAGGCTGTGCAGGTAAGCACAGTATTGAAAGATACAGCGAAGCCTGTAGAGGTGAAGTACATACCTGCGGAGGTGGGTGACAAACTGCAAGGTTCTCCGGTTTTTGAAATGGTTGAACAGATGCCGGAATTCCCCGGTGGCGGAATGTCTGCTGCTTTGGAATACATTCAGAAGAATATGCAATATCCTGAATCTGCAAAGGAAAACGGTACGCAAGGGCGTGTCACGGTGCAGTTTGTTGTTGATAAAGCAGGAAATGTGACGGAACCTAAAGTTCTCCGTCCGGTAGATAAAGAACTGGATGCTGAGGCTATCCGATTGGTGAAGTCGATGCCGAAGTGGAAGCCGGGAATGCAAAAGGGACAGGCGGTAGCGGTGAAATTTACGATGCCGGTGTTGTTCAGATTGGAGGGCGGAGAGATGAAGAATTCTCAGGTGGCGGTGAGTTCGAAGTCGACAGACTTCTTTATAGAGGGTATGGATGCTCCTTTGTATGTTGTAGATGGTAAAGAAGTCACTTCCTCGATAATGTCTGCTTTAAATGTTAATAAAATAGAGGCTATGACTGTCTTGAAAAACGAATCAGCTACTGAACTGTATGGCGAAAAAGGAAAGAATGGCGTCATCCTGATTACCCTGAAGGGAAGTGATAAAAAGCCTATTACTTTATCAACCAAGAGTTCGGTAGTCAGCGTACCCGGAGTGAATGCTGTTTATCTGAATAATAGAAGGGCAGACTGGGCAGATGTGGATGTGTTTGTTGATGGAGAGAAAATCGAATTGTCCGGTAAAGCATTGGATGAAGTTGTATCTCCCAATGAGATAGAGAGCATCAATGTTGAGAAAAATGCAGAAGATGCAAATAGAGGGAAGATCTATATCACTACCAAGAAAAGCAAAGGGAAATACACTACGGTTACTAGTGAAGGCAAGGAGAATATTTATTTTACCGTCAAAGGTGGTGAGAAAGCTTCTGTCAAAGGTGAAATGAGAGTTGAAGGTGTTGTTCAGGATAAAGATGGAGAGCCTGTCATTGGTGCCGCTGTTCTGATTGAAGGAACAAACAGAGGAACAGTCACTGATGTGGACGGACGCTTTATTATGTCTGCATCAAAGGGCGATAAGTTGAAGGTATCCTATGTGGGCATGAAATCTGCTAAGGTGAAAGCTGAACCGAAGGTTACGATTACTTTAAAAGACGAATAATAAAATCGATTTTATATGAAACGGAATTCTCTCTTTTTGTTTCTCTCTTTGATGTTTGTTTGGGCGGGGCTTTGCTCTGCCCAGACCACCAGTGATAAATATTATCTTATCGATGGATATTTCTTTAATGGTATGCCGCCGGGAATCAGGAATGCGCAAGGAGACCGCTTTGTCATGCTAAAAGATGACGAAGGGCACATGGCTTTGGAGATTAGGTTGCCTAAGGGAAAAACGCTGCCGGAGTACGCTGTCAAATATCGGATTCCGGTAGAAGAAGTACCCGGAGGGGAAGAACTTTTGAGAATTTCCCGTGCGGGAACAGAACCGATGATAAGCATAGCCAGCAATACGGTTACCCTTGATGAATGGGTGGGAAAGCCGTTTCCGGACTTTAAAGTAACGGATACCGCAGGCCGTGTCTGGACGAAGGCAGATATACTTGGAAAGCCTTTTGTCCTGAATTACTGGCATACCGGTTGCGGACCCTGCATCAAGGAAATGCCAGATCTGAACGAGTGGATGAAAGTGTGTCCGGATGTAACTTATTTCTCTACTACCTGGAACACTGCGGAGCAGATAAAGAAGATTGTGGAAAACCGTCCATTCCTCTTCACTCATATCGCTGATGAATTGTTCTTTTTCAACCTGTTTAAGGTGCAGGTGACGCCGACTACGTTGTTGATTGATAAAAAGGGCATCATTCGTTATTGGGAAGAAGGCACCAGCACCAGCAAGCGCGAGTTTCTGCTTGATAAATTGAGGGAATTGTCTGCCGAATAGACACTTTGTTTCTTATTTCTTTGTTTAAGTCATTACTTTTAAGTAATTTTGTTTGAGACGGTTTAGAATCTAATCACTTAAAAGATAATGCTATGAGACAAGGAAAACGAATTTACCGGGGATATAGCTTCTTTTGGGGAGTATTTCTATTATTAGTGATATCTGCCGCTATATCTATTCATGCTGAAACCTCTTTCATGAAAGAGCTTGTAATTTTCAAAGATACTTTGAAGAATGACACACTTGTGACACGATCTCCTAAGAAAGATGGCACATTGGTTGTCAGAGACCGCTTCCCTATTCCATCCAATGAGCCTTTGTACATCGTAAATGGGATAGAACTTCCTTATGAAATCTTTGCGGCATTGAATCCTATGCACATTGAAAGCATTGATATTTTGAAAGATGCTTCGGCTACTGCTATTTATGGTACGCGTGGAATAAATGGGGTCATAGTTCTGAAACTGAAAACTCCACAGCAGGTAAAGGAAGAAAAAACGATTAAGCAGATTGATGATTTGTTGAAACCGAGAGGTGTTGACAGGAGGAATGCACGTTACTATATTGACGGCAAAGAAGTTACGGCCAGTACTGCGTATCAAACGAGTATTGAGCAAATGGAGGTGAAGACCGGTGCTGACGGAATACTGGAAATTTATATTAAACCAATGATCTTTATAAGGGGGGAATACGAATAAAAGTAATTATTGTATCGGCTTTCCCAATACCTGATGACTTATGTTGAAACAAATATCCTTATTAATCCTGTGTGCGGTGGCAATCGTTTTCTTTGCTACTCCTGTGCATGCTTGTACTTCTGCTGTTGTATCGGGTAAAGTGACACCCGACGGGCGCCCCCTGCTTTGGAAAAACCGTGATACGGACTTTATGCGAAATCATGTTGACTATGTGAAAGGCGAGAGGTATGACTTTATTGCTGTAGTGAATAGTGCCAATGCATATCTGAAAGAGGCATGGATGGGAACTAACTCTGCAGGATTCGCTTTGATGAATACACAATCGTATAACTTGGTGGATGTAAAAGGCGATGAAGAACGGGGAGCAGCCAATGGGCGTGTTATTTATCGTGCACTTGAAGTTTGTGCTACGGTAGAGGACTTCTGTCATTTTCTGGATACCATTTCCAAGCCCAGTGATATCGAAGCTAATTTTGGTGTAATCGATGCACAAGGTGGGGCAGCTATGTTTGAAGTAGATTATTATAAATATGTGATGTATGATGCCAATAATCCGAAAGATGCTCCTTATGGTTATATTGCCCGTACCAACTTCTCTTTTGCAGGTAAAGTGAACGAGGGTGCCGGCTATGTGCGCTATATGGAAGCAGACTAGGTACTGATGAAGGCTTCGGCTACAGGTAGTATTACCCCACAGTTTATTTTCAATGATTTATCGCGTTCGTTCCGTAACCGTATGCTGGATATTGATTTGCGTAGCGGGGGGTATAATCGTCCTCAGGCATCGGGCTGGTTTGTAGATCAGGACTTCATTCCGCGTAGCAGTACATCGTGTTCGGTGGTGGTACAGGGGGTAAAACCGGGTGAGAAGGCCGAACTGACTACCATGTGGACACTGTTAGGTTATCCTCCTACCGGTATAGCTGTCCCGCTGTGGGTGAAAGATGCCGGAAAACTCCTTCCCGGAATGGTACGTTTCAACAAAGAACATGAGGCAGCTCTGCTCAGTGATTGGTCACTTCGCTTGGCAGACAGAGTTTTCAGCTATAAGCAGGGAATGGGCACCGGACGTTATCTGAATTGGGAGAGGTTGTATAGTCCTGGGAAAGGTGACGGTTATATGACAGTGATTACTGAAGTGGAAGATGAAGTATTCCGTACGACGAAGCCATTGCTGGAAGAGTGGTACAAAAAAGGAAGCCTCGATACCCAAGCAATACCGAAGCTGTACGATGAACTGGAGTCATCCATTAGAATGATTTATCAAAGTTTACTGGAATCAGAATAGAACTTACATTACCGAACGGAGGTACGCTAGTATCTCCGTTTCTTGTTCCGGATGGAACCAACGGATTTCTTCATCTCTCCTGAACCATGTCATTTGCTTGCGCGAATAGATGCGGGAGTTCTGTTGGATTTTCTCTATGGCAAAAGGCAAGGTCCATTCTCCGTCCAGATATTTGAACATTTCTTTATAACCTACCGTATTCAATGAATTAAGTGCCCGGTAAGGATATACCTTTCTGGCTTCTTCTTCCAGGCCATCCTCTATCATAATCTCTACCCGTCGGTTTATGCGTTCGTAAAGTTCTTCCCGATCGCGCGTCAATCCTATTTTGATGATGCGGAAGGGGCGCTCTTTTTTCTGTTGGGTGCGGAATGAAGTGTAAGTTTTTCCAGTCATATAGCATATCTCCAGTGCATGGATTACACGTTTAGGATTCTTCAGATCCACTATTCTGTAGTATTCCGGGTCGAGTAACTTTAGCTCTGCGCACAATCTTTCCAGACCTTCCGTTTCATACTTATGCAGCATCACTTGGCGTGTTTCAGTATCCACGGTCGGAATATCGTCAATGCCTTTGCAAACGGCATCCACATACATCATAGAACCACCGGTAAGTAATACTGTGTCTTGCTCGGTGAATAAAGTTTCCAAGAGTCTCAGTACCTCCGCTTCGTATTGGGCGGCACTGTAGTAATCGGTGAGTTGCAAGGTTCCTACAAGGTGATGTTTCACGCGTTGCAGTTGCTCGGGGGTAGGGGCTGCCGTCCCTATTTTCAAATCGGCGTAGAGTTGCCGGGAGTCTGCGGAAACGATGCAAGTTTGGTAATGCTCTGCCAGCCGCAGGCTGAGTTCGGTCTTTCCGACTCCGGTCGGTCCAATAAGCACTATCAGGGTTTTCATACAGATATTATGTAAAATGGTTTCAAAGATAAAATGGAGATTATCCTTTAGACACAGATTACGCGGATAACACGGATTCTAAACTAAAAAAATCTGTGTAATCCGCGTAATCTGCGTCTAAAAATATACTATAAAGAGTATGGTTCCTCTCTTGGTATATTCAAATTTAGAATTTTTCTTCCTCAAACGATGCTGTGCCACCTTCACCGCCTCCCATATCGAATCCTTCCTGGTCGAATTCTTCCAGATCAAAGTCTTGATCTCCATAGAAGTTTTCATCCAGATCGAGTGATCCGCTGTTGGCTGCCATTTCTTCGAAGTCAATAGTCTGTTTCGGGGCATCGCCTTCCTTCTTGGTACATTTGGCACCTTTCATTTCCTTTCCGGTAATGATCTCGGAAAGTTCAATAAAGAAACAGCGTTCTGTCATGTAGTCGAACACATAGAGTAACTTCTGCTTTTCATCTTCTATCAGTTCGCTGATAGTGGTGTCTTTCATTACCCAACTGTCCATTTCCGGATTGTCATCCATCTCTTCCAGTGTGATTTCCTTTTCTTTTTCCCAATCATCATCACAGATGAAGAAAGAAGTCATCTGGTCGTTAGTATAGCCTACTGACTTCACTATAGCCTCATGGAAGTCGTAGAATGTAGCTTCCGGGTCAATTTGTATTTCTCTTACGAAGTCGTCCACTTCATCGGAGATAAGTGTAAATCTGTATATCATATTCTAATTACTTTATCGTTTTATCACCTAATAATACCACGTTCGGAGTCACGGATGAAGCTGACAATGTATTCTATTTCCGGGCTCGTCGGAATTTCTTCTTCTATTTTCTTTAATGCATCTGAAGTGTTCAAGCCACTTTGGTAAATGATACGGTATGCATTGTGTATGTTCTCAATGGTTTCATTGGAGAACCCGCGACGACGCAACCCGATAATGTTGATACCACTGTAAGCAATCGGTTCCCGACCTGCAATGATGTATGGCGGAATATCCTTACTGAAACGGCACCCGCCTTGTATCATGCCATATCCACCTACACGGCAGAATTGATGCATCAATACATTAGCGCTGATAATGGAGAAATCGTCTATAACTATCTCACCTGCCATTTTGGTAGAGTTACCTATGATACAGTAATTACCGACAAGAGCGTCATGAGCTACATGCACACCTTCCATCAACAGGTTGTTGTTACCAATAATGGTTCTGCCTTTGGCAGCCGTACCGCGATTGATGGTGACATTTTCACGAATGGTATTGTTGTCACCGATTTCAGCGGTACTCTCTTCTCCCTGAAATTTCAGATCCTGAGGGATAGCACCGATAACAGCTCCCGGAAAAATAGTATTTCCATTGCCGATACGTGAACCGTACAGAATGTTGGCATTTGCCATAATCTTGTTGTTATCGCCGATTACCACATTCTTGTCGATGAATACAAAAGGAGCAATCTCTACGTTTTCCCCGATTTTTGCCTCGGGATGAATATACGCTAAGGGACTTATCATGCTTTGAATTATTTGTTCTTAACTATTTGTGCCATAAACTCTGCCTCGCAAACCACTTTCTCGCCTACGAACGCATAACCTTTCATCGTGGAAATGCCACGGCGGATAGGTGCAAGTAGTTCCACACGGAAGATAAGGGTATCACCCGGCACTACCTTCTGACGGAACTTCACACCATCTATCTTCATGAAATAGGTAGAATAGCGTTCGGGTTCGTCTACGGAGTTCAATACAAGCAGGCCACCTACCTGTGCCATAGCTTCAACCTGTAATACACCCGGCATTACCGGTTCCTGTGGGAAGTGTCCTTGGAAGAAAGGCTCGTTGGCGGTGATATTCTTCACGCCTACAATATAATTGGCACCTATTTCAATCACCTTGTCCACTAATTGGAATGGGTAACGGTGCGGCAACAGTTCGCGGATACGGTTTACATCCATGATGGGTTCGCGGTTACAGTCGTAAGTCGGAGCCTGTATATCGTGCAGGCGGATTTCCTTACGCATCTGGCGGGCGAACTTGTTATTAATGGTATGTCCCGGACGGGTAGCGATGATACGTCCCTTGATGGGTTTGCCTATCAAAGCCAAGTCACCGATTACGTCGAGCAGTTTGTGACGGGCACATTCATTGGCCCATACCAGTGGTTTGTGGTTGATGTAACCCAATTGTTTGGCATCCATGTGGGGAACCCCCATTACGTCGGCCAGTTTATCGAAGTCTTCCTGAGACATTTCACGTTCGTAGATTACGATAGCATTGTCCAGATCCCCCCCCTTGATAAGGCCGGCTTGCAATAATGGCTCTATTTCGCGTACAAATACGAATGTGCGGCTGGCAGCTACTTCGTCTTTGAACTTTGACATATCCTCCAGAGTTGCAAACTGGTTGGGAATGATGGTCGAGTCGTAAGATACCAGCACATTCAGACTGAAGTTCTCGTCGGGCAACACGATGATGGAAGAACCAGTCTTTTCATCGCGGAACTCGATCTTTGACTTGATAATATAGAAATCTTTAACGGCGTTTTGTTCTTCTGTACCGACGCGCTCTATCTCTTTTGCATAGTATTGGGCGCTACCGTCCAGAATGGGAAACTCGGGACCGTTGACTTGTATCAGGCAGTTATCGATACCTAAGGCATAGAGGGCTGCCATGCCGTGCTCTACAGTACTAACCTTCACGCCATTCTTGGAAAGAACAGTGCCGCGAGTGGTTTCAGTCACGTTGTCCGCAACCGCATCAATGATAGGTTGTCCCTCCACGTCGGTGCGCTGGATTTTATATCCGTGGTTGTCCGGAGCCGGATTGAAAGTAACGGTCAGGTCAAGTCCCGTGTGAAGACCTTTACCACTGAGGGAAAAACTGTCTTTCAGAGTCTTTTGTTTCAACATTTGTTACTTATTTATTTGTTGTTTTAATTCATTCAGTTCTTTACGGAGCTGGCGGAGTTCTGTTAGCATATCCGGCAGGTTCCGTTGGGCAACGGAGGCTTTAAAGTATTGTTTCAGCTCCATGGGAGGAGTACCGATTAACTGGCTGCCATCCTTAATATTACTGGGAACACCGGACTGTGCTCCGAGGTTCACTTTATTTCCGATATGGATATGTCCTGCAATGCCTACCTGACCGCCGAACATACACCATTCGCCTATCTTGGTAGATCCTGCAATACCCACTTGCGCCGCCATAACAGTGTTTGCACCGATTTCGTCATTGTGGGCTACCTGTATCAGGTTGTCCAGTTTCACACCTTTGTGTACGATGGTTGCACCCATTGTAGCACGGTCCACGCAAGTGTTTGCGCCTATCTCTACATTGTCTTCCAGTATTACGATACCGATTTGAGGTATTTTTTCGTAACCTTCGGGAGTTGGAGCGAAACCAAAACCATCCGCACCGATCACACTGCCGGAATGCAGGATGCAATGATTGCCTATCCGACAGTCATGATAAATGGTTGTATTGGCATATAAGATACAATCGCTGCCCACTTTGGCACCACTGCCTACGGTAGCATGCGGATGTATCATTGTATTGTCTCCTACTTCTGCATACTCACCAATGCAAGCAAAGGGCGCAATGTAAACATCCTTGCCAATCTTTGCAGTCTCGGCAACGAAAGCCAACGGATCAATACCCACACGCTTAGGCTTACTTTGTTCGTAAAGGTTGAGCAATTTAGCCAAACTTTCGTAGGCATTATCCACCTTAATTAAAGTGGTTTTTATTTCTTGTTCAGGAACGAAGTCTTTGTTTACCAGTACAATACTGGATTTTGTTTCGTAGATGTAAGATGTATATTTGGGGTTGGACAGAAACGATATAGCACCGGGGATGCCTTCTTCTATCTTGGCAAAAGTATGTACAGTTGCATTCTCGTCTCCAACGATTTCTCCTTGGATAAATGTTGCAATTTGTTTAGCAGAGAACTCCATTGTCTTATTCTTGTTAGATGGTTTCAAATCACAAATAACGGACTTTTTTTTTATATTTCCTTGTCCTTGGGTGAATATTTTATACTTACCTATGCAAACGTTGGTAGCAAAGATAGTATTTTTTTACCTTTTTAGAAAGTAGGGAAATGTTGAGCATGTCCGATGCTTCAGCAATATTCTTGATACTTCCGTCTTTATAAAGGATATCAATACTATCGTCTGCCGGGTCGTACATATTCTTCTCGATGCTGGGGGTAGAGACGAAATAGCTCGCTTCAGAGAGGGGTATGTCCAGTTGCTGACTGATTTGCAAAGTTAACTCTTTTTTCCTTTCTTCACATATTGGTTCGGTAGAAATTTCCACTTTAAAGATATTACGGTTGATCATACCGAGGCTCAGCGTGGATAAAACCTTGTCACTGTGGGTGCTCCAGACCTTTAATGCGGTCCATATATCATTGTCGTCCAGTTGGATAAAGTTCTCCAGGCACTCCGGATTGTTATAGAAAGTTTCCTTGTTGATATCGTTGTAAAGGAAAAAACGCAATGCCGGTGAAGCAAATAATTCTACACCTTTGCTTGCTAATTCTTTAGCACGGAGCAGGGCGCTAATGAGCATTTTCTCGTATGCCACGGATGTTTTGTGCAGATATACCTGCCAGTACATCAAGCGGCGGGCTGTGAGGAAGTTCTCAATGGAATAGATACCTTTGGATTCTACTACGAGATGGTCTTCTTTCACATCGAGCATCTTGATGATGCGTGCCGAACCGATGTTACCTTCCGTTACGCCGGTGTAGAAACTGTCGCGGCGAAGGTAGTCCATGCGGTCCATGTCGAGTTGTCCGCTGACTAGCTGGTGCAGGAACTTTTTGGGGTATTCGTCCTTGAATATCTGGATGGCAAGTGTGAGTTGCCCGTTCATTTCTTTGTTGATACGTTCCATCAGCATGAGAGAGATATCTTCGTGGGATATGCCCTGTACGATGGTATTTTCCAGTACATGAGAAAAAGGACCGTGTCCGATATCATGCATCAGAATGGCCGCCTGCACGGCTTCGGCTTCACTGTCGAAAATGAAGTTCCCTTTGCTGGTGAGGTGCTGGATAGCTTCGCTCGTCAAATGGAAAGCCCCCAACGAATGTTGAAAGCGCGTGTGCTGTGCACCGGGATAAACCACAGACGACAAACCCAGTTGCTTAATGCGGGTTAAACGCTGCAAGAGAGGATGCCGCACGATGTCGTACAGCAACCCCTTCGGAATATTGATGAACCCGAATACCGGGTCGTTAATGATCTTTCGTTCGAACACGTTGTTAGTGATTAAGGGTAGGTGATAAGTGATTAGGCGTTAATCACTCCCTTCAACTGTTCCGCCATTTGCTGTTGCACTTCCTTTGCGGCATTACGTGCAGCTTCTGCAAATTTCTCAGTCTTATCCACATAAATGATGCCACGGCTGGAGTTCACAATCAGTCCACAAGTGGAGTTCATGCCATACTTACAGACTTCTTCCAGTGAGCCACCCTGTGCACCTACACCCGGCACAAGCAGGAAATGGTTAGGAACAATCTTGCGGATATCTTCGAAAGCACGGCCTTGTGTAGCACCTACCACATACATCATCTGTCCATCGTTAGCCCATTCCTGAGACTTGCGCAGTACTCTTTCGAAAAGGCGTTCACCGTTGGGGTCTTCTGTTAACTGGAAGTCGTGTGAGCCTTTGTTGCTTGTTAGTGCTAGGAGGATTACCCATTTGCCTTCGTAAGTCAGGAACGGGGTAACACTGTCCTCACCCATGTAAGGGGCTACGGTTACAGAGTCGATGTCCAGTTCTTCAAAGAAAGTGCGGGCATACATGGCAGAGGTATTTCCAATGTCACCACGCTTTGCATCGGCAATGATGAATTGGTCGGGATAGTTCTCCTTGATATACTTCACGGTCTTCTCGAAGGCGATCCAGCCTTTCACACCCATACTTTCGTAGAAAGCGAGATTGGGTTTGTAGGCGATGCAAAGGTCGGCTGTTGCATCGATGATGGCTTTATTGAAGGCGAAGATCGGGTCTTCTTCTTTCAACAAGTGTTCCGGGATTTTCTTGATGTCTGTATCCAGACCTACGCAAAGGAATGATTTCTTACGCTTGATATTTTCAAAAAGTTGTTGTTTGTTCATATTGGATATATTTAGTCTGTTTATGATTCGTTTTACTATTTCTTGAATAGATAGCCGTTTATATTCAGTAAAAGAGCCTCGTCTCCTTCTTCTTGATAATCTAAAGAGAAACCTGTCAGTATGAAGAGGCACTTATCAGAGTTACATTTGAATTGTGCAGGAGGCATTTCACCATATTTATAACGTTGAAGTGCTTCAATGTTTTTAAGGTCAATGTATGCCGTATCGTTCATTTCATCTGTCCGCGTACCGAGAGAGGCGAGCAATACTCCTGTTTCTATATACTTATGTGGAATTTTGAGTTGCCTGCTTGATTCCGGTATGATTACGAAATGGCTGTATCCCTTAGGAATCTCGATGCTTGTCTGTGAGGATGCCTGACCATTGTATGATACAGCCCGGTTACCGTCTGCAGCTTTATCGTTATCGGCCGCTTTATTACTGTTCTGACCGAAACGGTTTTGGGCATAATAGAATGATGCGTCTTTGTCTACAAGGTCGGCTATGCTTTTCCGTCCGAACCAGTAGTGCAGATAACGGAGTCGGTCGTTCACTTGCAATGCGGTCTTTGCCGGAAGTGAATCCAGCCAGTTGTCGTACTGGTTGCGTGAGAGGGGCAAGTCTGTTTTACCGCTTCGTGCCAGTTCCTTCTCTACGCTATGGCGCATGACGTTCCGGGTGATGCTTGCATAGTTCACCGGCAATACGGAAGTCAGCAGGAAGATGGTGGAAAATGAGATAGGAATCCAACTGATGCGGCGTGCCTGGGTGAAGACCAATCCGAAGCAAACGATATAACACCAGATATTAAGTGTAATCAGATAAAGTCGGTTGATTGTGACACCATAATCGTTGAAGCGGCGGATGATACCGACTGTCATTAATATCAGTAACGGGAGTACCAGGGCAGGCAGCCAGCGTGCAATCCATTCATTTATGCGCTTTGATTCACTGACCCGTGCCGGATACAGTCCGAATTCAATGGCGATACATCCCGCCATGAGTGCCACTACGAGCCAAGATACCCAGCCTGTAGGTAGTTCCCAATTGATAAGGATGCGGGTGGCATAGATATAGAGTACAAGCAGATACCCTGCCATGAGCGGGAGAAAAAGGAAATGTATCGTTCCGTTCAGGAACTCTGATGGTTGCGGTTCTTGGTTGTGTTTTAATTCGTCTTTGGGCAACATGCCGAGAAAGAGTAGCATCGGGAGCAATACACTACATATAGTAAGGATATACAGGTAGCATTTCCAACTCACATCCACATCGAAGAGCTGGTGGAGTGAAAAGACGAGCAGGCTTATTCCACCACTCATAATCAGTCCCACCACGTTTGCCGTGACAAAAGCCCCTACAGTGTAGGAAGCAAAGTTCCAGCTCGGAATGTCATTCTTTTCTTTGGTGAATGAGAGGAAGAAGACTGAAAACCACAAGGCGAGGATAGCCGCTCCGTGAGCTATGCTTATTTCTGTGAGCGACCGCTCCGGAGAGAGGCTGTAGAGATACACTGCGTCGGCAATAAGCAACACATGCATCATAATATGCACACTGATCCCTTTTACCCGGTTCTTTATTTCTTCGCTCCACAGATGGAGAGTGAGTGAGAGCAGGGTGCCGACAGAAAAGTAATAACCCAGAACCAGCGTAAGTTTTCTTTCATCCTCCATTTCGGTAGATACCAGATAAGCCAGATAGGCGGTAAGTGCAAGGACAAAACATACTGTAGTTGGAAAACGTTTCAGGCAATTCTGAAATGCTTCCGTCAGAGTATGAAATGCTTTATTTAAAAACTGTCCTTTCATTTGTTCTGCCGTTGAAGTTTCCGGGGCTACGTCTTTCCTTTGGGGTTACAGTTCACTTTCTTTCAGCCGTTCTGCATTTTCCGCTACAATCAAGTGGTCTATACAATCTTGAATATCGCCATCCATGAAGGCGGCAAGGTTATAAATGGTATAGTTGATACGATGATCAGTGATACGTCCTTGCGGATAGTTGTAGGTACGGATTTTAGCGGAACGGTCTCCGGTAGATACCATTGTTTTTCGTTTGGAGGCAATATCGTCCAGATATTTCTGATGTTCCTTGTCGTAAATGAAGGTACGCAGACGTGAGAGGGCGCGTTCCTTATTCTTCGGTTGGTCGCGCGTTTCGGTACATTCTATCAGGATTTCCTCAGAAACACCCGTGTTGGGGTTCTTCCAGACATAGCGTAGACGCACACCGGATTCCACCTTATTTACGTTCTGTCCACCGGCACCGCCGCTTCGGAAAGTATCCCATTTGATTTCGCCTTCATTAATTACTACATCGAACTCTTCTGCTTCGGGCAGCACGGCTACGGATGCGGCGGAAGTATGTACACGCCCCTGAGTTTCAGTAGCCGGAACACGCTGTACGCGGTGTACACCCGATTCATATTTCAGCGTTCCGTATACATTATCGCCCGTAACGCTGCAAATAATTTCCTTGAATCCGCCTGCTGCGCCTTCGTTGACGCTGGATATTTCCATCTTCCAACCTTTCGTTTCGCAGAATTTGGTGTACATGCGGAAGAGGTCTCCGGCAAAGATTGCGGCTTCGTCACCACCTGTACCCCCGCGGATTTCAAGGATGGCGTTCTTGCTGTCCTGTGGGTCGGCAGGTACGAGGAGGAGCTTGATATGTTCTTCCAGTTCCGGCTGGCGTGCCTGACAGGCATCCAATTCTTCGCGAGCCATTTCCCGCATTTCCGGGTCTGTTTCATTAGTGATGATCTCTTTGGCTTCCTCGATGCCGTTCAGCACCTGGATATATTCTTTGCGGGCATCCATCAGGTCACCCAGTTCTTTGTACTCTTTGGTGAGTTTAACGTAGCGCTTCTGGTCGGCAATCACTGCCGGGTCTGTAATCAGCGTCGATACTTCTTCGAAGCGGGCAACAAGCCCTTCGAGTTTCTCTAATATGGTATTGTTGTCTGCCATTTATTTTATTTGCAAAGTTTTTGTACCCATCCATATCTCCGGGTGGCGACGCCATAAGTTATGGCACACCAACCCAACAATGCAAGTATACGCATGAACAGCCTGAAAGAAAATGGTTTTACTGATAACTGTTCCCACGTATCATACCCCATATCTGCAGTGATAAAAAGGCAGAAGAGGCAGCATAAGATATAAATCAGTTTCTTCATTGAATTAGTATTTGAATTCTCCGAATTCGCTCTTGATAATCAGTTCTTTCTGATTGCTTTCTTCAATATGCCCCACAATCTGAGCATCAATACCGAAACTCTTGCTGATGGCGATTACCTTTTCGGCATGTTCGGGTGACAAGTATACTTCCAGTCTGTGTCCCATATTGAATACCTTGTACATCTCTGCCCAGTCCGTATTGCTCTGCTCTTTAATTGTTTTGAACAAAGGAGGAACGGGGAACAGATTATCTTTAATCACGCGGCAATTATCACTAATGAAATGCAGTACTTTCGTTTGTGCGCCACCAGAGCAGTGTACCATACCGTGAATTTCAGGGCGAAGTGCATCCAGTAATTTCTTCACTACCGGAGCATACGTGCGGGTAGGGGAGAGTACCAGCTTGCCTGCATCCAGCGGACTACCTTCTACGGTATCCGTCAGTTTCAGACCACCGGAGTAGACTAGTTCTTCAGGTACTGCCTTGTCATAACTTTCTGGATATTTCTCTGCCAGATATTTGGAGAATACATCATGACGGGCACTGGTCAGTCCGTTGCTACCCATGCCACCGTTATATTCTTTTTCGTAAGTAGCCTGTCCGTAAGAAGCCAAGCCTACAATTACATCACCCGGACGGATATTGGCATTATCAATCACATCGCTACGCTTCATGCGGCAAGTTACAGTACTATCTACGATGATGGTACGTACCAGGTCGCCTACATCGGCAGTTTCACCACCTGTGGCATATACGCCTACACCCATCTCGCGGAGCTCGGCGAGCAATTCGTCCGTACCGTTGATGATGGCGGATATTACTTCGCCCGGAATCAGCAATTTGTTTCGTCCGATGGTAGAGGAAACCAGGATGTTATCTACTGCACCTACGCAAAGCAGGTCGTCGATATTCATAATCAGTGCATCCTGTGCAATACCTTTCCAAACAGAAAGATCACCTGTTTCTTTCCAGTACATATAAGCCAATGAGGACTTTGTGCCTGCACCGTCGGCGTGCATGATGTTGCAATATTCCGGGTCACCGCCCAAAATGTCGGGGATAATTTTACAGAAAGCTTGCGGGAAAATACCTTTGTCAATGTTCTTGATGGCATTGTGCACATCTTCTTTAGACGCGCTGACACCACGCATCATGTATCTTTGGTTACTCATGAGTTGATATGTTTTTTCAATTGAATGTGCAAAAGTAGCGATTATTTTGCTTATAGCCTTGAGTTTGCATAAGAAATTAACCGAACCCTACTTCTTTACTTTCAGTCGCTCCCAAATTGTTTTTTTTCGGGACATTCCCATTAAGACAGTTCCCATCAGGCAACAAGCGCAGCGCAGTTCTTGTTTGGACAGTGCATTCAGATTATTCGTAATACTGGATAAGGGGTAGTTCTCTTTGAAAAAGGAAAATGCATCGGCTGAGTTTTCTAAGTCGGTTTTCATCTGGCAGGAGCAGGTAAGAAGTTCATCCATCGTGTTATAAGTTTTAAAGGGGTAGTCGTGTGTTCCTACTTCTCTAATGTAAAAAAAGAGACGTGGGAACTATTGGCATATTATTCCTTCCCAAAGGCTCTGGTAAACCCGTCAAGCAAATAATAAGCAATAGCCCCACGCCAGAGTGTATATAACAAAGTTATACGCAACCCGGACGTGGAGACCTTCACTTATTATCCGTGCTTGTAAAAATTTACCAGACTTTTAGGAAGACGAATAATAAAATGATATCTCCAAATCGGAAAATATATTTCTTTTCCAACGAAAGAAATATGCAGCAAAGATACAAGTTTTTATTAAAAAAGTATGCATAGAGTGGAATAGAAATGAACTATAAATCTTTATAGTTAACCTTACTGAACAGTGATCTCTAAGTGAAGCATTTGTTGCTATTATATTGAGAATATTTTGCCATCGTATTGGCAATCTTTTGCCAACACGATAGCACAACTTTGCCAACACAGTGGCACGGCTTTGCTGGCATGGTGGCACAACTTTGCCAATGCGGTGGCAAAAAATGGCAAATTCTGGGCTTGAAAACAGCCTTGACTTTTCCTTTTTTTCTTCTCTCCTGCAACTAATATCCAAAACCGGCGTCTTATGTACAAAAGACTATCTTAAGATGGAACAGAATATGAAAGAAAAACAGTTCACTTCCCTCATTGAGGAATACAAGCGAGTGATCTATAAAATCTGCTACATGTACGCTACGGATGGGGATAATTTTAAAGATCTCTATCAGGATGTCGTGATAAACCTTTGGAAAGGCTTCGAGGGTTATGAAAGAAAGGGTAAACCTTCTTCGTGGATTTACCGCGTGGGATTGAACACCTGTATCTCCTTCTACCGCCAGCAGCAACGCCGGGGCGAACATACTTCCTTGGATTCCCTCTACGGGCTGGAAGCAGAAGATAGTGGAACGACCAAACGCTTGAAAGAGATGTATCGCCTCATTGCGGGACTGGACAAGTTTGAACGTGCCCTCATCTTGCTGTGGCTGGATGAAAATTCTTATGAGGAGATTGCGGAAATTGTCGGCGTGCCGCGCAACACCGTAGCTTCAAGATTGAAACGAATCAAGGATAAACTTACAAAACAAGCGAATAGCTAAAATAAAACAGATTATGGAACTGGAAGAATTGAAGCAAAATTGGAATATAATGGAAGAAAGGCTCGGGCGCCTGGAAATGGAGCAGCGCCAGCAACAAAATAGTAAGGTGGTCAGCAAAGTAAAGCAGGTGCAGGATCGTGTGTTGCGGCGATTTACGGTTTTGATTCTCTGTTTGCCTCTCATGGCTTGGCTTTTGGTGCGCAATCAAGTATATGATTTCAGTGTACTGACGTGGATATTGTTGTTTTTGTTTGTAGTTGTGATACTCGCCCGGCAACTTACGTGGATGTTGTTGCTAAGGAAGATTGATTGCCTGAAGATGACTGTGCGTGAAGTGTGTCTTGCGGAGAGTCGTTTCCGGATGTCTTTCAAAGTGGGGATAGCTGTGAGTGTGTTGTGTGGCGTACCGTTGCTGGCAAGCATGATATGGGATATGTCCCAAATGGGGGATCGTTATATATTGATAGGCGCCTGGACTGGTCTTGTCATAGGGTTGCTGATAGGAATTCGTTTGTTCCTCAAAGCATGGAGCGGGATAAAAGAACTGAAAGAGGCAATAACGGATTTGCAGTAGTCATCCTAAAAAAAAGCAAGTACCCTTTCCACCCATCGGAAACTTCGATCTATTCAAGTTTCCAGGGTAGAAGGGGTACTTGCTTTTTATAGAACCGTTTGTTACGGTATGAATATACTTATTTAGAACTGTACTTGCGGTGCTGTTTCAGCTCCTTCGGAAGCTTCAAAGTAAGCGCGCTTTTCGAAACCGAACAGACTTGCAAGAATATTCTTCGGGAAGCGGCGGATGGCAGTATTGAAGTTCTTTGCTGCATTGTTGAAGTTGGTACGTGCCACGTTGATACGGTTTTCAGTACCTTCCAATTGAGCTTGCAGTTCCAGGAAATTCTGGTTTGCTTTCAAATCGGGGTAATTCTCGGTAATGGCAAGCAACTTACCCAATGCAGAAGTTACCGCACCTTGAGCTTTCTGGTATTCGGCCAACTTTTCCGGAGTCAGATCATTAGCATCTACTTTAATTTGAGTAGCCTGGCTACGAGCTTCTACCACACCCTCCAGAGTTTCTTTTTCATGAGAAGCGTATCCTTTTACTGTACTGACCAGATTCGGAATCAAGTCGGCACGGCGCTGATATTGTGTTTCAACGTTTGACCATTGTCCGCTTACGTTTTCATCCATAGTTACCAGTCCGTTATAACCAGTGACACCCCAAATGACGAGGAGAGCTAAAACAACAAGAATGATAATAGTTGATTTCTTCATACTTTTCTTTTATTAAATGATTATTAATTAGTTACAACTCTCAGAATCGGGAACCGGCACCTCCGCCACCTCCCATACCTCCACCGAAGCTGCCTCCGCTGAAGCCACCGCCTCCTCCGCCGAAGCTTCCGCCACCACCAAAGATGACCGGACCTCCTCCGCCACCTCCGCGATAGTTTTCATCATACGACTGTTTGCGGCGTACTATCTTGTGTCCGCAGTTGCGGCAAGTGTAGGTAACATCTTCCGTTTTTACTCCGTTGATCCGGGAAACCACTTTACTGCTGGTGCGTTGCAATTTGTGCTGTCCGCAGTTGGGGCATTTGCTTGCGGCACGTGCCGCCATCCAACCGATTCCTCCGGCAACAACAAAGAATCCGATAACTGCTGCCAGAATGCCGAAGAAAGAAATGTCTTCTTCATCATCTGTATCATTCACCATGCTGCCGTCCAGTCTACCGCATACGGCACGCACACCGGCAACCATACCCGCATCCCAGTTACCATCTTTCAGATAAGGAATCATGTCGCGCGTCTGGATACGTTTACAGATGGCATCGGGCAGGTCTCCTTCCAGTCCATAACCTGTATAGAACTGGATGCAGCGCTGATCGGTTACTAAAAGAATGACCAGGCCGTTATTCTTTGCTTTCTTTCCTACACCCCATTCATTGAGCAGGCGGTGCGCAAAGTCAAAGCAATCATCATTGCCGATAGACGGAACCACGGCAACTACTGTCTCAATGCCGGTCTGTTGTTCCAATGCATACAGCATACGGTCGATGCTGTCGCAGGCAGCCTGAGAGAGGATGCCGTCCGGATTGCAGACATAGCGCATTTTGTTCTGAAGATGTACTTTGGGGATATTGTCTGTAGTATAGACCTTCTGTGCCTGCATGGATAGCAGCAGGCATAGGAATAAACTTATGGAGATTAATCTTTTCATACTAATGTATTTGTGGGACGAATATAGGAAAAATCACATCAATAGATGTATTTTCCTACAAAATTCTTCACACGTTCGGTGTATTCCTCCGGATGATCCTTGTAGGACATGGCGTGTGTGGCACCGGGGGCAAGCCACAATTCTTTAGGTTTCGATTTTGCCTCGTAGAGAGGATATACCATCCAGGTGGGTACGTATGTATCTGCATCGCCATGAATGAAGAACATCGGCAGTTTGCATTTCTTGACCTGATTCAGCGAAGAAGCTTCCTTGAAGTTCCAACCGTATTTCGCGTTGCACAGCCAGCTGGTGGTGTACATCAACGGGAACGGAGGCAGTCCAAACTGTCCCTTCAACTCGTAGGAGAATTCGTCCCATACGCTGGTATAACCGCAATCTTCCACAAAACATTTCACGAAAGATTGCTGAGGTTCACCGGATACCATCATAGTGGTGGCGGCCCCCATAGAGATGCCATGTACTACCATCTGGGTATTTCCGCCGTAAATATCGTTGGCAATGTCCATCCAGCGCAATACGTCCAGCCGGTCTTTCCAGCCCATTTGAATGGCAGGGCCTCCGCTCAATCCCTGGTTTTGCAGGTCGGGCAGCAGAATGTTATACTTTAAATCTTTGTTGTAAAGGTAACCTATCATTAGCATACGGATGCAATCGTCCGTATAACCATGCACGATGACGGCTGTTTTGTGGGTAGGTTCGGGAGCGGCTGCGTAAATGGCATGCAGTTGCACCCCGTCAGGGTTGATAATAAAGGTATCCCGTAAAGCACCGACAGTTTGCAAACTATCTATCCAAGGCTTAATTTGCGGGTACTCGCTGAGCATATACTCGTAGGAGCCGGGAATATCTTTCCCTTTGTTGTGCTCCGGTCTCAGCGAGTAGCCGAGCATGTAGAAACTCGCACCTGTGAGGGCAATAAGGATAACTGCTAACAGTCCGATCAGACTGTACTTGATACCTTTCTTCATCTTTCCTTCCTTTCGCTCTATTTGTTCCATATTTCCCATGCGGCAAATGCTTGCAATAACAACATTTCCAGTCCGTTTTTAGTAACGGCGCCGTGAGCCTCTCCCTTTTTCATGAAAAGGGTTTCATTGGGATTATATAACAAATCGTAGAGTAAATGGTTGGGAGTTAATTGATCATAAGGAATATCCGGACAGAAATCCACTTTAGGATACATACCTACAGGCGTACAGTTTACGATGACTGTATATTCCTGCATGATCTCCGGTGTCAGTTCGTCATAAGTGAGGTAAGACGATTCCTTTTTTGTACGCGATACGAATACGCTTTCGATGCCCAGATTGGCCAGTCCGCGATAGACGGCTTTGGATGCACCGCCTGTACCCAGAATCAGCGCTTTCTTGTGATGGGGTTGCAGTAAAGGCTCAATGGACTGTGTAAAACCTATGATATCCGAGTTGTAGCCGACAAGCTTTACTTTTCCCTTCGGCTGGCGGATGATTTTGATGACGTTCACTGCACCGATCTTTGCGGTATCTTTGTCCAGTTCGTCAAGAAAGGGGATGACCTGCTCCTTGTACGGGATGGTCACATTAAGTCCGCAGAGGTTGGGATTTTCCTCTATGACTTCCATAAAGTCATTGATGCTGGGTATCTCAAAGTTTACATATTCGGCGTCGATATTCTCCGATTTGAACTTTTCATTGAAATATCCGATGGAAAACGAATGTCTCAGCGGATAGCCTATTAAACCGTATTTCTGCATAATTCTCTTAGTGTGCTATGTCAATAATATAGTAATGGTAAAATGGTGGGATGGTAGGATGATAACATTGAATCTTAACATGTTATCATCTTACCATCCTATCATTCTATTTAGTCGCAGTATAAAGAGTGCATATACCGAATGTCAGTCTGCGGAAATTAACCTGACTGAAACCTGCTTTGCGAATAACTTTTTGCATCACTTCGCCTTGCGGGAAAGCACGGATGCTTTGGGGCAGGTAGGTGTAAGCACTATTGTCTTTTGACAGGCATTTGCCGAGCAGGGGGATGACTACTTTGGAGTAGATGGTGAAAAGTTGTTTCATTGGAAAACGGTCCGGTGTGGAGAGTTCCAGAATGACGAGATGTCCTCCGGTTTTCAGCACGCGGCACATTTCCGCCAACCCTTTGTCCAACCCTTCGAAGTTGCGGATACCGAATGCTACGGTTACAGCATCGAACGTGTCATCGGCAAATGAGAGAGAGGTGCAGTCCTCCCGGGCAAAGGATATTTTGTCCGAGAGGTGCGCCTGTTTTACTTTATTACGTCCCACGTCCATCATTCCCTCTGAGATGTCGGTGCCTATCAGTTCGTCAGGCTGCAACTCGCGGCAGGCAAGAATGGCAAAGTCACCTGTACCGGTGGCTACGTCCATGATGCGCTTCGGCTGGAAAGGCTTTAACCAATTGATCGCTTTCCGGCGCCAACTGCGGTCGATGCCTAATGAAAGGGTATGGTTCAGCTTATCATAAGCAGGAGCAATGTTGTCGAACATTTCTTCTACCTGTTCACTCTTTTTTCCGTCCTCACCGTAGGGTTTAATATGTTCCTGGGGATAATCCATACTAACCGTTTATCACTTGTTTAAGTATTCCGTTACGTTCTTCTCAATGCGTGAAGCAATGTTGCTGGTATCTTCCTTCACGAATTGCTCTCCGGTGATGTGCTCGTACAGTTCAATGTAACGCTCACTGATGGATGCTACGATTTCGTCTGTCATTTCTGGAACTTGTTGTCCTGCCTTGCCTTGGAAACTATTGTCCATCAACCATTCGCGAACGAATTCTTTAGAAAGTTGTTTCTGTGCTTCGCCTTTTTCAAAGCGTTCCTGATAACCTTCAGAGTAGAAGTAGCGGCTGGAGTCCGGTGTGTGGATTTCGTCCATCAGGTAAATAGTACCGTTGTGCTTACCGAATTCATACTTCGTATCTACCAGAATCAGGCCACGTTCTGCTGCGATCTCGGTTCCTCTTTTGAAGAGTGCCATGGTGTATTTTTCCAATACGGCATATTCTTCGGGAGTAGCCAGACCTTTAGCAAGGATTTCTTCTTTTGAAATGTCTGCGTCGTGTTCACCGATTTCAGCTTTCGTAGTCGGGGTGATAATGGGTTCGGGGAACTTCTGGTTTTCCTTCATTCCTTCGGGCAACTTCACACCACAGATTTCGCGTACACCGCTCTTGTAAGCACGCCATGCGCTACCGCAAAGATAACCGCGTACAATCATTTCGATGGGGAAACCTTCGCACATCACACCTACCGTTACCATCGGGTCGGGTGTAGCTGTCTTCCAGTTGGGACAGATATCAGTAGTCGCATCCAGGAACTTGGCTGCAATCTGATTCAGCATTTGTCCTTTGAAAGGAATGCCTTTCGGCAAAACAACGTCGAATGCAGAGATACGGTCAGTTGCTACCATGACCAGTTTTTCACCATTGATGTTATAAACATCACGTACTTTTCCGTGGTATACACTTTTCTGTCCCGGAAAATTAAAATCTGTTTTTGTTAATGCTTGCATCATTATAATATTTATGATTTGGATATTTTCTATGGTTTTCACCACAGAGTGACACAGAGTCTCACAGAGCAGAAAAAAACTCTGTGAGACTCTGTGTTACCCCGTGGTGAGTTTTCTTTTTTCCCGTTCGGCCTTGGTTTCCTTATCAAATTTCTCGTAGGCATCTACAATGCGGGTTACCAATTGGTGACGCACAATATCTTTCTTGTTCAGTTCCACGAAGCTGATGCCTTTCACACCTTTCAGGATGCGGAGTGCCTGTACCAGTCCCGAAGTCTGGGAAGAGGGCAGGTCGATCTGTGTCATATCTCCCGTTACGATCATCTTGGTGTTCATACCCATGCGGGTGAGGAACATCTTGATCTGCTGGGTAGTGGTATTCTGCGCTTCATCCAGAATGACAACTGCATCATTCAACGTTCGTCCGCGCATAAAGGCGAGAGGAGCAATCTGAATGATGTTCAGTTCCATGTATTCTTTCAGCTTGGCAGCCGGAATCATATCCTGCAAGGCATCATACAACGGTTGCAGATACGGGTCTATCTTATCCTTCATGTCACCGGGCAGGAATCCAAGCTTCTCACCGGCTTCCACGGCGGGGCGACTGAGGATGATTTTCTTGATCTCTTTATTTTTGAGGGCACGTACGGCAAGGGCAATGGCAGTATACGTCTTTCCCGAACCGGCAGGACCTATGGCAAATACCATGTCGTTCTTGGCAAAACCTTCTACCAGTTTAAGCTGATTTTCACTGCGGGGGATGATCGGTTTGCCTGTCACGCTGAATACGATGACGTTACCCGACTTTTCTGCTTGCGGTGCATTTCCTTTGATGATGTCGATGATCACCTCTTCTTTCAATGAGTTGTATTCGGCGCAGTATTTTTCCAGTTTGGTAATGTTTTCTTCGAATGCGCACATCTCTTCTTCATCTCCCAACACTTTGATGACATTGCCGCGTGCAACAATGCGCAGTTTGGGGTACAAAGCTTTTATCAACTGCATATTGGCGTTATTCACACCGTAAAAGATAACCGGGTCGATATCCTCAAGAACAATCAGTTTTTCTATCATTGAATTGTTTATAAGTTCATGTCGTTTTATAGGTAAAACAGTTGCAAATTTAGTGAAACGTTTGGATACTTAGCTGGTTCCGGCTGTTTTTTTTGTTGCAGGCTTCACGATGACGCCTTTTCCATTCTTGGTGCAGTGAATACACTCTTTACGGAGTGTCCTTTTTTTGAAATCGAAAATGAGATTGGGGTTGAAATGCTGTCCGTTGATGCGGGTTTCAAAATGAAGATGTTCGGTGCTGGCACGTCCGGTACGTCCGGTCAGTGCAATGGGTTGTCCGGCCTTTACGACGTCACTACTCTGAACAAGATTCTTAAAATTATGACTGTATATCGTTTCCAATCCCGAAGAATGGCGCACAACGATTACGTTACCGTAAGCACTGTAAGGCTTCGACATACGTACAATGCCATCGAAGGCACTGCGTATCGTGTCTTTGGCGCAAGTCTTGATATCAATACCCGAGTGACGGCCGCTACCGCGTCCGTAAGGAGAAATCACTTTTCCTCCGGGAAGCGGAAAGCAATAGGCGGTATCAGGTATTTGCTCCAGATGCAATTCTAACAAATTTTCGTTATCGAAAAGCCCCGGTGTAGTAACCCGGATATGATTGATTTCCATTTGCGAGAAACTTGGTTTCTCTTCAGGCGGAGTATAAGCCAGTGCGAATGATAGTAGCAGAAAGAATATGTTCATGATTAAAGGTCCTTCTCATTATTCAAAATAGATTATTTTTCCTCCATCCGAAGAAGTATATTTTTTCAGTAACTCCTGTATCATCTCGGCAGCTTCCCGCAGACCTTCCTGTCCGCTGTAACCATTGACGATGGCAAGGATATGCTGGGTGCCTAAATCCATTTTGGTACGTTCGTTGTCGCTGGTGGGAGTACCGATACCGCCTACGGCATCGCGATAGACCGGAAGTCCCTCGATGTTCAGCACGCCCCGTCCGATACCTTCGAATGGTTCTTCTGCGCGTCCAACTCCCAGTTTGAGGTCAGTGCCCTGTATCTTGTCCGCATCGAAACCACCGATGGAATAACCGGTGCGCAGGGATACCAGATTAATCAGGTCAACCAATGTATCTATTTGGTAAAGGGCAATTCCACGCATCAGACGGCGTCGTAAGGCTTCGGCAGAAGGACGGTAACGGCTGGGGTCTTTGCCGCAACGTTTATAAGCTTCCCGGGTAGCTGCAATGGCGGGTTGCAGTTTGATGTCCTCCGGCTGGGTAGTGGAAGTCAGTTCCCGGGTGAAAGCGTTGATTTCTTCCCAAAGCCCTTCGCAAAAGGCTGTATTGGTAACTTCTGCATAGACGGCTGCACCTTTGAAGATGGGGCAGGCATTCTTTATTTCTTCTGATACGGTGATCTGGTACATAAACTGAAACTGCTATTTAAACTTTTCATGTAAAACAAAAATAAGATAATCACTCCGCAACTGATGGCAGCATCCGCTAAATTGAATACCGGACTGAAGAATACAAAATTGTCTCCTCCTATAAATGGCATCCAACTTGGCCAGTTAAACTCAAAAAGGGGAAAGTAGAACATATCGACCACTTTTCCATGCAGCCAACCGGTATATCCTTCTCCTATAGGTACGAAAGTGGAAATCTCAGCGGGTGTACTCTTACTGAAAATAACACCATAGAATATGCTGTCGATGATATTCCCGATAGCTCCTGCCAGTATCAACGAAACACATGCAATATAACCACGCTTATATTTAGCTTTAATAAGTATGACGATATACCATCCAATCGCGATGGCAAATATTGTGCGGGCAATAGTCTGAATGGCTTTAGGCACTATCTGCATACCGAAAGCCATACCGGGATTTTCTATAAAGCGAAGATAAAACCAATCCGTGATATGAATGCTTTCATTATAAAACATATTCGTTTTAACTTCAATCTTTATGACTTGGTCAAGAATCAAAATTCCCAATACAATGAGAAGCGATAGCTGCCCTTTGGACAAAATATTCTTCATATTAAAAAAGTTATGGTTTTGTGTCTACTATCATAATTCCCGATAGTATACGTCCTGATTTAATCCCCAGCCGTCTTGCCGAGAAAAATTCTTCATGCCTCATATAGGTACAAATGCCAGATGTCTCTATTTGCTCGCCGGGTACACCGAAGTCGAGCAACTGTATCCGGTTCGCAGCCCATAGGTCGATATGATGCTTATGTGTTTCCGGTTTCCATTCTGATATATAATCCATTGCAAAACCGTTCATGCGGAAAGCTTCGTACACTTCTTCGCCTACTTCAAAAGAAGGCAAGGATATGCCGGGACCGATACAAGCGATAACATCTTTTCCATCGGTTCCGTAGAGTGCCCGCATCCTGTCGAGAGTGTGTCCGGCTATGTAATTCACCGTTCCCCGCCAACCCGCATGGGCGGCGGCTACTACTTGGTTCTTGCGGTCATACAACAGGATAGGAATACAGTCAGCCGTAGAAATACAAATGCAGCAACCCGGTTCCTTGGTGATTAGTGCATCCACTCCTTGCAGCGTGGCCGTGCGCTCGTCAGATGTGGCATTGAGATACTTTTCATCAATTACCTCCACCTTTGTACTATGTGTTTGGAACGGAATGACTAATTCTTTAGGCTGTTGAGGCATGGAGTTACAGAGTAATTCCTGATTGCGACGGACAGATTCCGCATCATCTCCCGTGTAAAGCGTACAGTTGAAAGAGGCATAATCTCCTTTGCTGAAACCTCCCCGGCGGGTAGTTGCGAAACAAAAAATGTTGGAGTACGGTGTCATAACCCCGTATCCCAACATTCGTTTATCTTCTGTCAGAGCAATCATTGCTTGTCATCCTCCCAGTCTTCTTCCTCATACTCAAAGTCTTCCAGGTCTTCCACGTCCTCATCGTCTTCCACATATTCATAGCTGAGGTCTTCATCCTCACCCATGTCTTTCAACTCTTGCTGGAGTTTGTTTACATCCTTCGGACGGTGAACAATAGCTTCTATTTTGTTGCTATCCTTATTCAACTCTTCCCAAAGAATGTCTTTCAACACGGAAAGTCCCATGCCGGTAATGGAAGAAATGAATATATGCGGAACGTTTGCAGGGAGTGTAGGCTCTATTTCGTCCATCAATTCCTGATCGAGCATATCGCTCTTGGTGATGGCAAGTACCCGTTGTTTGTCCAGCATTTCAGGATTGAAAGTGCTCAGTTCATTCAACAGGATTTCATATTCTTTCCGGATATCGTCGCTATCGGCAGGCACCATGAAGAGCAACAGAGAGTTACGCTCGATGTGCCGCAGAAAGCGCAATCCTAACCCTTTTCCGGCACTGGCTCCTTCAATGATACCGGGAATGTCCGCCATGACAAACGACTTGCTGTCACGGTAAGAAACAATACCCAGATTGGGTTCCAATGTGGTGAATGGATAGTTGGCTATCTTGGGCTTGGCGGCAGATACGGAAGCAAGCAAAGTCGATTTTCCGGCATTCGGGAAGCCTACCAGACCTACGTCTGCCAAGAGTTTCAGCTCCATGATTACTGTCATTTCCTGCATCGGTTCACCTGGTTGTGCAAAGCGGGGTGCCTGACGGGTGGCTGTCTTGAAGTGCCAGTTACCCAGTCCGCCGCGTCCGCCTTTCAGCAGGACTACTTCCTGTCCATGCTCGGTGACGTCACAGATATATTCACCTGTTTCGGCATTGTATACCACTGTACCACAGGGAACTTCAATAATCTTATCTTCTCCGTCCTTACCGAAACTGCGGTTCTTGGAACCGGATTCTCCATGTCCGGCCAGTGCATGGCGGTCGTAGCGCAAATGCAACAGCGTCCAATAGTTACGGTTACCGCGCAGGATGATGTGACCTCCTCGTCCTCCGTCACCTCCGTCGGGGCCGCCATTGGGTATGTATTTCTCACGCCTCATGTGCGTAGAGCCTCGTCCGCCCTTCCCGGAGCGGCAATATATCTTTACGTAGTCAACAAAATTTGATTCAGCCATATTCTTTTAGTAATTAGTAGTCAGTAGGATATGTTTTCAGGCTGAAAGCCTTTGATTATATAACGTAGGGCAAAACACCCTACGTTATGAATATCCTTCTATTTATGCCCTGAACGGGCAGAATAAAAAAAAGTTTCACCTTTTCAGGCTACTTTGAGGAAAAACAACGTTATTTACTTTGCAGCGTCAATCGCAGCGCAAACGTCAGCAAAAATATCTTCCAATGCACCTTGTCCTTTGATGTGCTGGTATTGTCCTTCCTGTTTGTACCAGTCAATCAGCGGAGAAGTCTGTGAGTGATAAACAAGAAGACGTTTCTTGATTGTCTCTTCGTTATCATCGGCACGACCGGAATCTTTACCACGTTTGATGAGGCGGGTCATCAGTTCGTCTTCAGGTACATCCAGGTCAAGCATAACGCTTACTCCTTGATTTCTTTCAGCAAGCATTTTCTTCAGAGCCTCTGCTTGTGCAATCGTACGGGGGAAACCGTCGAAGATTACACCTTTGCTGTCTTCGAAGCTGTCGAATACACTTGCAAGGATATCAATCATCAGTTCATCAGGGATCAACTGACCTTGATCGATATAACTTTTAGCTGTTTTGCCCAGTTCTGTGCCGTTTTTGATTTCTGCACGCAACACGTCACCGGTTGAGATGTGGTTAATACCGTACTTTTCTACGATTTTCTCACTTTGTGTTCCCTTTCCTGAACCGGGAGCACCGAAAATTACAATGTTCAACATTTGTGATTTACAATTTAACTGTTACTTATATCTAATTCAAAATTCTTTTGCACACACACTGATTTTGCCCTATCTTGATGACCTGAAATAAGGCCTGCACCTTACCCGGTCCCTGTCAAGACCGTACCAAGTCCGTACTTCCTCCGTAAAAAGGTACCTTTGCAGGGAGAAGGTACGGACTTGGTACGGAGTTGGTAGGGTTTATATCTCTACATGTAGCATTCAAATCCTTTAATCTACTACAGTGTAAATATCCGCATAATTGCGTCCGAAACCGTCATAATCCAATCCGTAACCTACAATGAAGTCATTGGGGATTTCCATAGCTACGTATTCGATATTCAAATCTACTTTCAGCTTATCGGGTTTCACCAGTAACGAAGCGATATGAATCTCTTTAGGGTTACGTGTACCCAGCGTTTCCAGCAGGCGTTGCATAGTCAGACCAGTATCTACAATATCTTCCACAATCACTACCGTGCGATCTGTCAGGTCTTCGGTAATACCGATAACTTCCTTAATAACTCCGGTAGAGGACACCCCCTGATAAGAAGCCAGTTTCACGAAAGAAATCTCGCAGGGAATGGTAATGTTTTTCATCAGGTCGGAAGTAAACATAAACGAACCGTTCAGGACGCTGAGAAACAGAGGATTCTTACCAGCCAGATCGCGGTTGATTTCATTTGCAACGCGGGTTACTTCTTTCAGAATGTCCTGTTCCTTGATAGAAACAGTGAACTTTTTGTCTTTTATTTGTATGGTGTCCATAAGGGATAGATTTTTAAAATTGGCACAAAAATACGATTTTTATTCCACTCCATGCATCATCTTCTGTAATTTCTTTGAAAGCAGGAAGAGGATAAGAGAGGCTACACCGGACATGATAACGAATACCATAAAGAAGTCGAACATGGTTTCAATGCGGAATCCGAGCAGGGTTTTCACCTTCCCGTCTTCGGGATAAAGACCGCCTAAAGTACCTGCAAATTTATTGGCTGTAGAGGTAGAAAGATACCAGATTCCCATCATGAGAGAGGCAAAACGGACAGGGGTGAGTTTGTTTACCATGGATAAGCCGATAGGGGAGAGGGCTATTTCTCCCATGGTATGGATGAAATAAAGTCCGGTTAGCCAGATAAGGCTGACTTTTATACCAGGCTGTACATCTTTCACGCCGAAACAAATGACTAAATATCCCAGTGAGAGCAGCAACAAACCAATAGCTTGTTTGGTGGGGGAAGCCGGCTCCATGCCTCGTTTGTTCAGCGCACCCCACACACTGGGCATAATGGCTGCCAGTATAACTACGAAGAACGGATTGAAAGATTGTATCCAGGAGGCAGGCATTTCCCAACCGAGGATTGTACGGTCGGTTTGCTCGGCAGCAAAAAGGGTGAGTGAAGCACCTGCTTGTTCGTAGGCTGCCCAGAAGAATATAACGAAGAAAGCGATAATATAAATAACGAAGATACGGTCACGCTCTATCTTTGTCAGAGAACCATCCAGCAGAATACTGACGGGGAAAATGATACAGGCTGTGAATATCCCTATGCTGACCCAATCGTTGCCGAAACACCAGTAGAAGAATAAGGCAAGGACAATGGTCAGTGCTCCGAGAAGCAAATTGTTGCGCATCTTCTTATCTTTATCTATGGTTGTTTGCTGAACTGTTTTATGTTCTTTCGGTTGCTCCCGTTTGGCGTCCGGAATAATGCCAAGCGGCTTTCCGTCAGGACCGATCAGATACTTGCTCTTTTGCGTTTCAAACAGAATTACTGTGAATACTGTAACGATTGCCGCAATCAGGAATCCCCATTTGAAATCATTAGGATTACCCGTCTCACCGAAGTAGCCGCAAACCAGCGGGGCAAAGAAAGAACCCACATTTACACCCATATAGAATATAGTATAAGCAGAGTCCAGACGTCTGTCTCCCGGTTCATAAAGTTGTCCGACCAGTGACGAAACCGTAGGTTTAAAGCATCCGTTTCCTAAAATCAAGAAGGTGAGTCCCCCATACATCAACCAGTGGGAAAGCTCTTTAGTATCCAGCATCGACGCACTGAAGAACATCAGGAACTGGCCTACCGCCATCATCATGGCACCCCAGAAAACGGAACGCCGGATCCCCCAGTATTTATCAGCAATATATCCGCCGATGAGCGGAGTAAGATAAACCAGTCCGGTATAACTGCCATAAATAGAGGCGGCATGTTCCTTATCGAACAAGAGTGCCTGGGTTAGAAACAGAATGAAGATAGCACGCATACCGTAGTAGCTGAAACGTTCTGCCGTGCTGGTAGCAAAGACGAGGTAAAGACCTTTGGGGTGTTTGGATGTACTCATTATAGTATAGATATTTTCTTTATGGGAGGCAAAGTTATAGAATCTGATTAAAAAACGTTTCTGTATTCAAATAAATTGTCTCTTCTTTGTGCTGTAAGTGGAAAAAATATATTTTTGCATACGAAGAGGATGAGAAAAAGATTTAGCAGGAAAGAGGTGCAGTCGCCTCGTAAGCTCAGGAGCTTTCTTAGAATGTAAATACTCTGGTATAAATACCACGATTTACATTAGTAAATACTCATCCTCTTCCTTTTTTATCAGCTATGTAAGATGAATGGAATTCTAATAGCGGTACTGATTGTCACCGGCTTGTTGATTTACAAAATTATCTCTTCAAGTCGTAAACAGGAAGGATACAAAAGGTGGAAAGCCGGAAACCGCAGTAATACGGAAGATATTACCGATACAGAAGCTACCCGTAAAGGATGGTTCAGCCGGTACTTTGGTACTTCTGCTCCGATAACCATTCCGTGGTTCGGCGAGGAGGCGGTGGCGAAGTGTGCCAATCTGTTGGGAATGAAAGAAGAGGTTCTGAAGGAGATATTGAAAGATATTTCCGGGCATTACCGGGAATTCTGGATTGGTAAAAGAAAAGGAGGCTACCGTATGATTTCAGCACCGGACAAAGAGTTGAAAGCCATTCAGGACACTATCAATCATCGTGTTCTGTCCTTTGTGAATATTCATCCCGCAGCTACCGGTTTTCGGTGCAAGATGTCCATTTCCGATAATGTCCGGCCACACCTGGGCAAGCCCTATGTACTGAAAACTGATATTCATGATTTCTTTGGCTCTATACGCAGTCCACGGGTACGGAAAATGTTTGAGGACATGGGATATCCGCCCAAGATTGCAAGAGTGCTTGCGGCTTTATGCTGTGTACACAGATGTCTGCCTCAGGGAGCATCTACCAGTCCGGCACTGAGTAATATCATCTCTTATGAGATGGATAAAAAACTGGCAGCACTGGCTACTGAATATAATTTGGTTTATACTCGCTACGCGGATGATCTCACCTTTTCGGGAAATGTTTTTCCGGCGCAACAGATATTGCCTCTGATTAAGCAGATCATTCGGGAGGAAAAGTTTGAAATCAATCATAAGAAAACCCGTTTCCTGAGTGGGCATAAGAGAAAGATCATCACAGGCGTTTCCATCAGCTCCGGTGTGAAGCTGACCATTCCTAAAGCAAAGAAAAGGGAGATACGCAAGAATGTCCATTTCATTCTTACGAAAGGGCTTGCGGAGCATCAACGCCGGATAGGTTCTCATGATCCTGCTTACCTGAAGCGTCTGATTGGGACTCTTTGCTATTGGCGGTCAATAGAACCGGATAATGTGTATGTGTCCGATTCTATCGCAGCCTTGAAACACTTAGAGAGAAGTTATTGATTGTTGCGTTTCTGAGTTGTCGGTTCTATATCGTAGTATCCCTCTTCTGTTTTTATAATCTTGAATTTTCCCTCTTTTATCCATTTGTTCCAATCATCGAATAGTCCGGTGATATACTGGAACAGGTCTTCCGCAATGTTGATTTCCGCACCCGATTTCAGGTTCAATACTAATTGGTCGTTTTCAACGGAAAGGAATTTTTTAGCTCTGTCTACCGCAATTAAATAAACCGTTTGATTGTATGCACGGTCTTCGTTCAATCCTGTGTGGTAGTTGTAGGGGCCGATTGCATCGTCAGACATCGGACGCTTGGTTTTCAAGAAAGTGGTGTCGGTGATGGAAGCCCGTAACTTGCGAGCCTCTTCCCATGCTTTCTTATGTTCCGAAGCAATCTCTTCGTTTTTGATGTCCTCTTGAATTTGCCTGTACATGGCTTTGAACTCAGGCCCTTCACCTGAAATCGCAAAATTACCACTTTTGATGCGAGCGTTCACCAAGGGATTACATACTACCTTGTTGTTGCATACAAAACCGATATGCTTGCCTATCGACTGTTCGGTAGCGTCTGCCCATATCTTAATGGACTGGTCGTTCACTCTACCCATAATCTGATAGGCCATTTCACCTGTTCGCTCACTCATAAAAGAGTCAAGCCTTATAGAAACAAAATCTTTGGTTGTTACGATGGGCTCTGCCGAAAGGCTGTCTTGTGTGCCGCTTGTGATGTAGTACCAGCCGTTGGGGCGGTATGGTTCAAAACTCCCTCCTAGTGAAGTTAACGCTAAAGATGCAGTTACTAATAAAACAGTGAACGTTTTCATGCTCTGACTTTTTATATGTAGTTATTCAATCTTTATTTTTAGTCCGACACCTATCTCGCAAATCGGTATCAACTTGTGTATCTCGGCTTTTGCCCAGAAAGAAACGCAATGGCACGGATATAGCTCCCGAATATTATTCTCTTGCAAAGATAACAACTAATCAATATAATTACTATCAGACAGGACTAAATAAACTTGTTTATCAGACGTTTTCTATTATGATAAGGAATTACTGTTACTTTCTTCTGTTTTCTTTAATAATCCGCATTAACTTATTCTTTATGAGCTGTCTTCTCAGCGGAGACAAATGATCTATGTACAATTTTCCTTGTGTATGCTCAAACTCATGCTGAATGATCCGCGCGGTATATCCGTGATAAGTCCTGTTTTGTTCTTTAAATTCACTATTCTGATACTTTATCGTTATTGACCAGGGGCGTGTAACTTCTTCGTAAAGGTCGGGAATACTCAGGCAACCTTCCCCTGCAGTCCATACTTTCTCGCTATAAGCTATTATTTCTGCATTGATGAATGTTTCCTCTATTCCGCAATCCTCTTCCACAAAGAAGTGTTCTCTTTCCTCAGCGGACATATATGTATAGGTATCTCTGCTGTTTACTATGAACAGCTTGATGGGAAGATTGATTCGTGGTGCGGCTAATCCGCAGCCGTCCGCATCTCTCAGCGTCTGCCACATGGTTTCTATAATTTCCTGGATATTGGGATAACTCTGTTCTATGTCTTCACATTCTTTTCTTAATACGGAGTTGCCGTAGACGGTTATCGGTTTAATCATATTCTTTTTTGTGGCAAAGGTAGGCTGTAACTACCATTGTTCATCGTAAATTTTAGACGTATTTTCTATGTGTATACATAAGTTCTATGCGCGAAATTATATATATGCAAAAGGTGTTTTGAATGCTTTAAGATGTACTCTTGACCGGATATTCTACATTTTCTGACCAGTTTTTAGTCGTTTTTGCCAATAAAAGGACAGTAATAGATATATATTGCTTTTATTTTCAACATCTCTCAATTAATTAACCATTAAATTTGCAATATAACCATTAAATTTTATACGCTTATGAAGACAAGATTGCTTATCTTATTATTATTCCTATATGTAGGAGGAAATCTAGTAGCTCAAAATGCTACAATTACGGGTGTTGTCACAGATAGTGAGACTAAAGACTTCTTAATTGGCGCAACTGTCATGCTAAAAGGCTCGAATAAGGGAACAATAACAGATGCCAATGGGCAGTATACCTTATTTATACCTAAAGGCAAGCAGACAATCCAATTCTCTTTCATTGGATATCAGACGCAAGATTTTGATGTAGATCTTAAATCTAATGAAGTGAAGACACTGAACCTCGTTATGCGTCCGGATAATCATATGTTGAAAGAAGTCGTGATCAGCGCTCAAGCCAAAGGGCAGACAGCAGCGATTAAAAGTCAGTTAAATGCAACTGGTATTATGAATGCTGTATCTGAAGAAAAGTTGCATGAACTTCCGGATGTAAATGTTGCTGATGCTATTGGTCGTCTTCCCGGTTTAATGATCCAGCGTGATGGAGGAGAAGGTCAAAAAATCATCATACGTGGTTTGGATCCTAAGTATAACTCGGTAGCTATTAACGGTATGAATGCGCCATCAACAAGTAGCACTGATCGGAGTACTGACTTGAATATGATTTCACCGGACATGATTGCTGGGGCTGAAGTGTTGAAAGCCAGTACGGCCGACAAGGATGCCGATGGATTGGGAGGAACGGTAAACCTAATTATGAAAGATGCCCCGAGAGACTTCAAACTTAATGTAACCGGAGAAACAGGCTACCATTCACAAATTAATGGAATGGGGCGGTATAAAGGTGGTATCATGGCGAGCAATCGATTTTTTAGCGAAAGATTAGGTGTCATATTTACCGCAAGCGCTGACCAGACAGACCGGAGCAATGATACATTTAATGCAGCTTATAAAGTAAATGGTAATACGCCTACTCCTGGGTTTGATTACACGAAACCATGGATTACAGGGGTTAGTCTGGAATCAAATTTAGAAAAGCGTCAACGTTTTAACGTAAACCTGAATATGGATTTCGACTTGGGAAAAGGGTCTAAACTCAAAATGTCTAATCTCTTTAGTAGAATGAACAGAGATCGTGATATTCGTCAAAAACGTTATGATTTAGAAGGAACCCGATTGAGATTTCAACAAACTGACCGTAATTCACATAATACCAATATTACCAATATGTTGCAAGGCGAGTTCAATGTTTTGGGAGCAACCTTGAATCTCGGAGTGGGACGTAGTAGTTCGCGCACAAGAACTCCATACGATCACCAAATGCAATTCCGGCTGAATGCCCCCTTTACAGCTGATATCGATGCATTATCTTATCAACCTCCCTATTTGATAGCTAATTCTAAATTCGTCAAAGAAGATGATCTTACACAGTACTATCTGTATGAAGCTATTTTTAATACAGAGTTTGCCAAAGAAACAGAATACAGTGCATGGCTAGATTTAAAGAAGCCTTTTAGTTTCGGCGAAAAGGTCAATGGATACATTAAAATCGGTGGAAAGTTCCGTCAAAAAGAGAGAAGCCTTGAAACTGCTCGTAGGTATAGACGTATGGATTTGTCTGAAGGAGCTGATCCGGTATTCGAGAATATGCCTGATTTAACTCCATCATCTTTCAAAAATTCCTATATAGGTATCACTGATTTCTTAGATTCTGATTATAAGCCTCACGATTTTTTAAACAATAAGTATAAGGACTTATGCATTAATTTTGCACTAGATCATAATGCCATGAGAAACTTTTATAATATAAACCAAGATATATATGGCAAGATCCTTACTACAAAAATTCTGAAAGACTATGATGGGAATGAGAATCTTTGGGCAGGATATATTATGGGTGAAATAAATTTTGGCAAGTACGTTACATTTATACCAGGCGTACGCTATGATTTTTCTCACCTGAAGTACAATGCATACAGTGGCTCTAATGTTCCTGACAATGAAGAAAAAGAACATGAGTTTGAATATGAAAAGAGTAGTGATTCCGACAAATATGGATATTGGCTACCACAAATCCATTTGCGTGTAAAGCCAACAAACTGGATGGACATCAGGCTGGCATACACTGAAACACTGTCAAGACCTGATTATAATCTGCTTGCTCCACGAACAATCATAAAACCGAATGTGAATGAAGTAACATGGAGTCGTACTAATTTGAAGCCTGCTTTATCTCGAAATTATGATGTTATATTGACGTTCTATCAACCGGATTATGGACTGTTTACTATTAGTGGATTTTATAAGGATATTAAAAACTTTACTTATACTCGCTCTGCCTATATGTTGAATGGTACAGTGACGGATCCTGCTAATTTTGACTTACCTATGAGTTTGTCAGGTGGTAGCATTACCTATCCTTTAAATAGTCCATATAATGCAACGTTGAAGGGGTTGGAATTTGATTTGCAACTGCAGTTCCGCAAAATGAGGAACTTCATGAAAGGTGTGGTATTCAGTGCTAATCTTACTCTTATGGACTCTAAAATGAACTACTTTGAAACATTGAAGTCAAGAATTAAAAATCCGGATTTTACTCCCGGAGGTACTGAGAAGCCATTCCTTCCGACCAACTCTGACATTATATATACAGACCGGTTGTTAAAGCAACCTTCCCTACTATTCAACGTTTCTTTGGGATATGATTACAAAAAATTCTCAGGCAGAATATCTTGCAACTATCAAGACGGAGTATTGATTGCAGAACAGCACCGCCAAGATGCAGCTGATGTGGAATCTACGCGTCCATTCGTGAAATGGGATATGCAGTTGAAATATAGTTTGACCAGACAATTCTCTCTGTATGCTACTTTGTCCAACTTTACACAATCTTCCGATCGTAAACGTCGTGATATAACGAACTATCCGTCCAGAGTTGAATACTATGGTTCGGCTGCATACATCGGCTTTAAATATGATATCTTTAAATAAACATTATTCCACTAAAACACTAAAGTTATGAAACTATATAAAATATATTCTAGAGCTATAGGATTACTTTTCGCATTGTCATTCTTGTGTGTGGGCTGCGAGAATGAAGATATACTCGATATTAATGATCTGGAAATCTCTCCAAGTAATCCTGAGAGTGTAGTTATTGTAGAACCGGACGATGGTATTACGTCGGTCAACGCTTTAACCAAAGCTATTAATGAAAATGGAGATGCAACATATATATTGCGTCGTGATGGAGTTTACTATATGGAAGGCAAGAATGTCTTCAAACATAATGTTGTAATTAAGGCCGAAAATGGTTCTGGCAAAATGCCTATCATACAACCTATTTGTGACGCGCAAGGAGCTTTAAATGCTGATATGATCCGTTTGGAAGGTAGCGCCACTTTTGAGAATATCTATATCATAGGTAAAGATGCGGCAACTGGTAATCTCATGCAACGTTTATTTCGTATTGACGAATCAAATGTGAGACTGAAATTTGACAATTGTTTTATTGACCATTGCAGGAACTTCTGTATTCGTACTGACAATGTCAATAATAAAATTTATCTGAATAACTCTACCATTCGTAATTTAGCTCTCACAAGTGATCCAGCCAATGGCAGATTGATAGATTCACGTGGAAACGAGCAAGATAGTATTGTTATCAATAATTGCTATGTTTATAATAACACTGCCCATATTGTACGATTTGATAATGTAGTCACAAACTATTTTGGAATTAAGCGCAGTACATTCTATAATGTTGGGCACCATATACAAATAAACTATGCTATCAAAGTTGAAATTGAGAACAATATTTTTGCTAATGTAGGGTGGAAATCAAGTGCCGCGAGTGATGTGTTTTGGCAAATTTCAATACCAAAGAAAGATGAACGTGCTCAGGATATTAGTATGAGTGTTTGCAATAACAACTTATTTTTCTCTGAGGAATTTGAAAGACTGTTTGCCAAATACCCGCAGAATTTGAAGCGTACCACACTCTCTGACGATGGCTATCAACTGATAGAGGAAGGTAAACTGACTTTTAAAGATAATTTCTCGGAAGTACTGACTTTTGATTATCCGCCTGTTTTGCCAATGGAATATATTGACAAGTTTTTTGAGAATATGGGAAGTAATATGTCCAAATGGGCAGATCTTCCATTTTATGTTGACGAAGACGGAGTAGAAGGTATTGAAGTAGGAAAGACATTCACATTTCATTATTCAACCTCTTCCAAATCAGCAACAGCTTCCACAACCCAAGGACCTATTGGAGCATCGTTTTAAAACTAAAAGAAAATGAAGAATATACTATTTATATTTTTAGCAGTGTTATACTCTGCTTGCATATCGGCTCAAGAAGGAGATAGTAAGAAGGTTAAAGACAGGGTCCATCCCTATCTGATAATGACAACAGAAGATGAATCTGTCATCCGTTCTGCTATACAAACAGATGGAGTGTGGAAGGAATATCATGCCATCATGATAGAAGAGGCCGATAATATTCTTGGCAAGCCTAATTGCCAAAGAGTTATTCTTGGCAGAAGATTGCTTGAAGTGTCGCGTGAATGTTTGCGCAGGACGTTACTTTTAGGATATGCCTACAGAATGACTGGTGAAGTGAAATATGCCCAACGGGCAGAAAGTGAATTAGATAATGCCGCAGACTTTGTTGATTGGAATCCATCTCACTTTCTGGATGTAGCTGAAATGACTACAGCTATGGCTATCGGATATGACTGGCTTTACAATTTTATCAGTGATCAGACTAAGCTTAAAATAGAGAAAGCTATAGAAACCAAAGGTTTGAATCCATCATTAGACAGCCAATATAATAGCTGGCTCTATCGAAATAATAATTGGAATCAGGTATGTAATGGGGGAATAACACTTGGTGCCTTGGCTATTTATGATAAAATTCCAACCCTTGCTGATGAGATGATTAACCGAGCTGTTCAGTCTGTTAAATTACCTATGTCCGTGTATGCACCTGATGGTGCGTATGCCGAAGGCTATTCCTATTGGGGATATGGGACGACTTACAACCTTCTCTTAATTGATGCTTTGGAAAATGTTATGGGAACTGATTATAATCTTTCTCAGGAACCAGGTTTCTTGAATACTGGAAAGTTTATCCAGAACATGCTACTTTCTGATGGCAAATCCTTCAACTATGGAGATTGTTCATCATCTGGTCGCGTAAGTCCTGCTATGTTTTGGTTTGCTAATAGGACTGCTGATAAAGATATTCTTTGGAGTGAGAAATACCAGTTTAGCCTGTCTTCTAAAAAGAGTATTAGGTCCTATCGATATGCTGTACTGGCTCTGATATGGGGCGCTTCTACTCCTATGGATAATCTGCCTAAACCTACTCAAAGAATGTGGGTATCGAGTAAAACAACCACTCCTGTTGCCCTTATGCGGACTACTTGGGATTATCAACAGGGATTATCCATTGCGCTCAAAGGAGGGACAGCACAATCAGGACACACACATTTGGATGCCGGTTCTTTTATCTTTATCAGTAAGGATACTCGCTGGAGTACGGATTTAGGTCCTCAGGATTACAACTCATTAGAATCCAAAGGCATTGATTTGTGGAATAAGAGTCAGGAATCTGATCGTTGGAAAGTGTTTAGATACAATAACCTGGCTCATAATACACTTTCTTTTGACAATAAATATCAAAATGTGAATGGTTATGCAACGATTACAGACTTTTCGGATAATGAAAACTACATGTATGCTATTACAGACCTTACCAAGATATACGAAGGTCAAGCAAAGGAAGTTAAAAGAGGAGTCGCTATCGTTGATTCTCACTATGCCGTTGTTAGGGATGAAGTAAAGACATTGGGACAGCCCACTGTTATTCGCTGGAATATGGTGACGGAAGCTCAACCTACTATTATAGGAGAACATACAATACAGCTATCCCAGAATGGAGAAAAACTGTTATTGGAGGTGGAATCTCCGGCAAAGGTCAGAATGAAAACTTGGAGTGCGACATCACCCAACAGTTGGGATGCCAAAAATCCGGGTGTGACATTCGTTGGGTTTGAAGCTGAACTGCGGCCCAATACAACAGAAGTATTGCAAGTTAAACTCATACCGGAAGGTAATTTCGATTCCAACAAAGAAATAATGCCGTTAACTGATTGGAAAAATAACTAATAATAAAAATTTTATATGAAGAAAAAGACATTGATTTTGGCAGGACTAGTAATAGGACTACTCTTACCATCATGCAGTAATAATAGTAATGATATGATGAGTTCTGTGATAGAAAAAGGATTAAAACGTAGCATTGAACAGTCTGAATTTATGGCTGCCAGTCTGATGGATCAGCCTGACAGGCTTCCAAAAACTACAGAGAGAGATGGAACTCTTGTTACGTCAGATACGCATTGGTGGTGTAGTGGTTTTTTTTCAGGAACTTTATGGATGCTTTATGAAGCTACTGGGAATGAAACGCTGAAAAAATATGCAGAAAACTATACGATGCGTATTGAAAAGGAGCAATATGCTTTAGATACGCATGATTTAGGCTTTATGATGAACTGTAGTTTTGGAAATGGTTACAGAATAACAGGAAATGAAAATTATAAAAAAATCCTGTTACAAAGTGCCTGGTCATTAGCAACACGCTATAACGAAAATATAGGAGTTATTCGTTCGTGGGATAATAAGCCTAAATGGATGTATCCTGTAATTATTGACAATTTAATGAATTTGGAACTATTAGAAAATGCATATAAATTATCACAGGACTCATTGTTTGATAAAATTGCAAACAGCCATGCTACGATAACTATAACAAATCATTTTCGCCCGGATTATAGTTCATGCCATGTTGTAGATTATGATACCATAACTAATAAAGCGCTCAAAATGGATACCCATCAAGGATATTCAAGTACTTCGGCATGGGCACGTGGACAAGCGTGGGGATTGTATGGCTATACAATGATGTATAGAGAAACCCAGAACGAAAAATATCTTCAGCAAGCCATTAACATTGCGAAGTTTATCTTGCACCACCCAAACCTTCCGGAAGACAAGATACCTTATTGGGATTTTGATGCACCTAATATTCCGGACGAACCGCGGGATGCTTCTGCTGGAGCTATCATAGCATCCGCTCTGTTAGAATTGGGTCAATACGTCAATGATGATAAGCTTTCTAAAGAATATCAGTCTGTAGCCGCTCAACAACTGAGAACACTCTCGTCAGACGAGTACTTGGCGGCTCCCCAGACAAATGGTGGGTTTATTCTTAAGCATTCAGTGGGAAATAAACCCCGAAACAGTGAAGTTGATGCTCCACTTACGTATGCCGATTATTATTATGTAGAAGCGTTACTCAGATATAAGAAACTGTTGCAATAGGTATTTCGGCCAATTATATAAGAATGCGGGTTAGGACGGTTAAGACAATCTAACCTGCATTTTATTTATAAACAACACTTAACAACTACCATGAAAAAGAAATTGGTTTATTTGTTTTTACTATTATGGGGCTGCTGCAATCAAGCACAGATTGCACGCGCCCAATTTGCTATGACAAACGTATATGGACGGAAATATGTACTATTAAATGGGAAATGGGATGTAATCATAGATCCTTATCTGCATGGGCATAAAGACTCTATCTATAAGGATAAACCTTTAAAAAGTAAGTCCGATTTCAAAGAATATGCTTTTGAAGGAGGAGTACGGCTTAATGTACCGGGTGACTGGAATTCTCAATATCCGGAATTAAAATATTATGAAGGTACAGTATGGTACGCAAGGCATTTCAGTATAAAAAGGAGTTCTGACGAAAATGTATTTCTATATTTCGGGGCAGTAAATTATCAATGCACTGTATATCTGAATGGAACCAAAGTGGGGGAGCATGAAGGAGGATTTACTCCATTTCAGATAAATATAACAGACTATATTGTTTCTGGAGACAATTTTCTTGTATTGGAGGTTAATAACTATAGAAATAAAGATGCGATACCTGCTTTACTCTATGACTGGTGGAACTATGGTGGCATAACTCGGAATGTTATGATTGTGAAAACTCCCCAACTATATATTGATCATTATTTTATACAGTTAGACAAATATAAGCCGGATCTGGTTCATGTCAAAGTACAACTTTCTGAAAAGCGTGTAAATGAAAATATCCGAATTACTATTCCCGCTTTAAATGTACTTCGACAGTTGAGCACAGATAGTACAGGTATGGCGCAGACTTCCATAAAAGTTAAGCGGTTACAACGGTGGTCACCGCAAACGCCTCAGCTATATCTGGTTCAACTGGCTACTCGCAGCGATACTATTAAAGAAGAACTCGGATTTAGAAATCTTTATGTCAAAGGGAAACAAATTTATCTGAATGGTAGTCCTGTTTTTATGAAGGGTATCAGTTTTCATGAAGAAATAGCTCAGAGACAAGGTAGAGCTTTCTCTCAACAAGACGCAGTAGCTCTGTTATCCGAAGCAAAGGCATTGGGAGCTAATTTGATACGACTGGCACATTATCCTCAAAATGAGTACATCGTAAGATTGGCTGAAAAAATGGGTTTCATGCTGTGGGAAGAAATACCACTTTGGCAAAATATAGATTTCACTAGTAAAGCAACTCTGCAGAAAGCATTGACTATGCATTCTGAAATGATAATGAGAGATAGAAACAGATGTGCTTTGACATTTTGGGGAATTGCTAATGAAACCAGTCCCTCCAAGTCGCGTAACAGTTTTCTAAAAGAAATTATAAATAATTGTCAAAAGATGGATACCACCCGTTTGCTTACTGCTGCTTTTGATAAGGTGAAGTGGAATGGTGATACCCAAACATTTGAGTTGGAGGATACACTTACAGAATATCTGGACGTTGTATCTATCAATAAATACATGGGGTGGTATCATCCGTGGCCAATTAAGCCGTCTGAGATTAGCTGGAATATCTGTCCAGATAAACCGCTTTTTATTTCCGAATTTGGTGGAGAAGCATTATACGGTCAGTCTGGAGATGCTACAGTTGCGAGTTCTTGGAGTGAAGAATATCAGGAACGGCTATATAAGGACAATTTAGAAATGTTTATCTCTATTCCTAATTTGACAGGTATAGCCCCTTGGATTTTGTTTGATTTTCGTTCTCCTTATCGTTTTCACCCGCTCAATCAAAATGGTTGGAATCGAAAAGGGTTAATTTCAGATCAAGGATATCGCAAAAAAGCATGGTATGTAATAAATGAATTCTATAAAAACATTAACTTTTAAATATCTGACAATGAATATTCATATACTTTCTTTACTAAGTGTTGCAACTATTGCACAAGTATCAATTGCGACGGCACAGACTGCGCCTAGGGTCAATATTTTGTTTTGTGTAGCTGATGATGCAGGTCATATGAGTGCTTATGGGGTTCCATGGATAAATACACCTGCATTTGATACTGTAGCTCGCAATGGACTTTTATTTAATAATATGTATACATGTAATGCCAAATCCGCACCCTCACGTGCTGCTATGATTACAGGTAGAAATTCATGGCAGTTGGAAGAAGCCTGTAATCATTGGCCGAACTTTCCTGAGAAATTTAAATCCTATCCGGAAGCTTTAGCTGATAATGGATATTATGTAGGCTGTACGGGAAAGGGTTGGGGACCTGGATATGCTGTCAATTCAAGAGGTGAGAACCGAAATCTCACCGGGCAGGTATGGAACAAACGTAAACTTACGCCTCCAACTACGGGGATTTCTGATTGTGATTATGCAGCCAATTTTAACGATTTTCTAAAGAGTTGGGACAAGTCTAAGCCATTTTGTTTTTGGTATGGAGCACTTGAACCGCACCGTGGCTATGAATATGAATCTTCTAAGCGCTTTGGGAAGAATATCAATGATATTGATTCTGTACCGTCCTATTGGCCAGACAATGAGGTTGTGAGAAGAGATATGCTGGATTATGCAGTGGAAGTAGAGCATTTTGATAAACATTTAGGTCTGATACTTCAGTCTTTAGAGGAAATAGGCGAACTTGACAATACTGTTATAATTGTTACTTCTGATCATAATATGCCTTTTCCACGTTGTAAAGGACAGGAGTATTATAACTCCAATCATATCCCAATGGCAGTCATGTGGAAGAACGGGATAAGAAATCCGGGAAGACAGATCAATGAATACATCAGTGTCATAGATTTGGCACCTACTATTTTGAAGGTAGCAGGTATAAGTGAAGTGCAATCAGGGATGCAAGCTATCACTGGAAGAGACTTTGTTGACTTGCTGAAAGATGAAAACACAGGGATAGACCGTAATTACGTAATGATTGGTAAAGAACGGCATGATGTAGGTCGCCCCAATGATCAGGGATATCCTATCCGTGGGTTGATCAGAGGAGACTTCCTTTACCTTAAAAACTTTAAACCTGAACGCTGGCCTGCAGGTGATCCTGAAACAGGTTATATGAATGTGGACGGTAGCCCTACTAAAACTGAGATCCTGAAAGCCCGTCATAATCCCAAAACAAAATATTTATGGCAACTGTCTTTTGGGAAACGGGAAACGGAGGAATTATATAATATAAAAAAGGATCCTAATTGCATGGTCAATTTGATTCAAAAGAAGGAATATGCTTGCATAAAAGATAGAATGGAAGAAGAAATGACCAGACGATTATTGGATCAAAAAGATCCGCGAATGTATAATAAGGGGGATATCTTTGATAAATATCCGGACACCAGCGAAGCCCATGACTTTTGGCACAGGATAAGGAACGGAGAGCGAGTTCCGGCAGATTGGATTAATCTTTCTGATTTTGAAAAAGACTTTCCACAATAAGAGTTTTTCCAATAAAAAAAGAAAATAAAAGAGTATCTATATGATATTTCATCCGCAGATGACACAGATTTATAATAGTAAATAATTGCTATATCTGAAGAATATCTGCGGATGTCAAACTCTGTTTCTATACCTTTTTCTGAATAGAATATTGTTTCGGGGTCATACCAAACTCTTTCTTAAAGCTTTGTCCGAAATAGCGTTGATCTGAATATCCCACCATATAACATATTTCTGAGACAGGATGGGAAGTTTGTTTTAACAGCTCTGCGGCCCGTCGCATGCGCCTTTTTCTGATTAAATCACTTGGTGACAAATTCGTGATTTCCATAGCTCTTCGATATAAAGTAGAACGGCTTATGTTTAATAAACTAGCCAATTTATCAATATTAAACTCAACATCTGCTATGTTATCTTCTATAACGTTGATGATATTAGCAACGAATTTGTCGTCATCTGATGTGATAAGTACTTCTTTAGGATCTATAATCAACTCTTTCCGAATGTTCTCTTTGATTGCCGTACGTACATCAAGCAGCTGTCTTATTCTTGCATCCAGGCTAGCTACATTGAATGGTTTTGCAATAAACACATCAGCCCCTGCTTCATATGCCTTCTGCTCCGTTATTTCAGAAGAAAGTGAGGAAATGAAAATGACGGGTATTGCTGATAATATCTGGTATTCCTTCATTTTGCGACATAACTCAAATTTATAGTCGTCTTCTTTCACCACATCAAAAATAACTAGAGAAGGTATTTTGTCGAGTATGTGCTTTATGTCGGTAGCAGCTGTGTTTAGTGATATGTTAAACTTATTTTGAAAAACAGACTTTATGAAGAGGTCTATGTCCTTGTCTCCCTCATACAGATAAATCACTGGCAAAGTTTTATCCGAATCAATATTCAATTCATCCACAGTTCTATCTTTTTGAACAGTTACAGGTAATAACAGCAATACAGATTGTGCTTTATCCAATGTTTTCATTTCTCTTGCACTATAATGAGAGTCGCCTAATAGCAAGTCGAAAATATATTCCCTCATCCGGTTTCCTTCGATATTACGTATGGATAGTTCGCTATGATGCACTTTTAGATAATCGTATGCAATTAAAAAGCGAGTGTTTAACTCTTGTACATTAGACTCACCTTCTCCACTTCGGGATGCAATAATACTTACGTTCAGCCTGTAATCATGGGAGTCAAGCATATATTTCACCTCAACCCTACCATTATCTATTATATAGGAAATAGCATCTTCCATAATATTATATAGAGCTACTTCTATCTTAGTTATGTCTATGATAGTTGTAACAGAAGTCACGTTTCCTTCTATTGAATAAGTTACATGTTTGGTGGCAAACTCATCTAGAAATAAATTACAAATTCCTTGGATAACAGGAATAATATCTACTTTTGATAACTGTACATCATATTCTCCCAAGGATACTTTTTTGAACTCCATCAATTTCGATACTTGTTCCGACAATTTGAATACATTGCCTGACATCGTATGTAGCATACGCTTAACATCTGTATTTGTCAACTGGTCATAATTTTTTAGTAAATATTGCAGAGGCGCATAAATCAGAGTTAAGGGTACCTTAAAACCATATGACAAACGAGTGTAATAGTCTAATTTCCACTTAGATAAAGCATCCTTGTGCCGCAATTTAGAACCTAAATTAAAGTTTCGGACAACTAATAGTAAAATGCCTGCAACTATGCTTACATATAAGGAGTAGGCCCACCAAGTTCTCCATGGTGCCTTTTCTACCACAATCTCAATAGTCCGTATATTGTCCATCCAGATACCCGAAGCATTAGTTGATTTTACTTTAAAAGTGTATGTGCCGGGAGTTAAATTGGAATAAGAAGCGTTATTTCTTGATGCGTCTGTAATAATCCAGTCTTTATCAAAGTCCTCTAACATATAGGCATACTCTATTTTTAGCGGATCTTTATAATAGAGAGAGCTGAAAGACAAGGAAAATTGAGTATCTTTATACGATAGCACTAACTTGCCCGAATTATTGATCTCGTGCAAACGATTTTTCTTCTCATCGGAAAAATTCTCTTTATTCAGAAGTTTTATGCCGGATATATAGACATTATGCGGATAAGTGTCTGGTGTCAATTGAGTAGGATTAAAAAAGTTGAGTCCATTTACTCCTCCTATGAATATTTCTCCATTGCGGTTGACGCATGTTCCCAAAATATACCATGTCTTTACAATATCTTGATTTACATTCAATTCATAATAGACAATCAAATCTTCTAGATTGATCTTATAAATACCGTGTAAACTAACCGCCCATATATTCTCCATATTATCCTGTATAATAGCCCCAATATAGGAACTCTTTCTTGAATATGGGAATTCTAATCTGGTAAACTTATCTTGCTCAATGTTGTATCTATATAATCCGTTTGCTGTTCCGGCCCATATTCTTTTTTGATGGTCTATATATATTGCCGTTATCCACGATCCACCAAACATATTTCTAGGGTATAATTTTGTACTTATAACTTTCAAATCATCGTCCAGTTGTAGGCGATATAACCCATCATTGTCTGATGAAAGCCAAATGTTTCCATTGCTGTCCCTACAAATGGCTCTGTGTTTGCCTTTCACCTTTTCCGGATAGTCTAATCTGGTGAATTTGCCGGTTGAAGCATTGATGCTACCAACCCCACCTTCGGAGAATGCAAGCCAGATATTATTGTAATAGTCCTTAAATATGGAACGTACATATCGCATTCCATATTGCTCTAATGCAACATTTAGTGATTGATCGTCATAAAAAAGGCATCTTCCCGAATCGAAAAATTTGATTGCGTTTTTTGTGCTGATCAAGAAGGTTTGATCTTTGAATTTGGTGATGCACTGTATTTTGTTGCCAGCCATTATGTCATTTGTATTTCTCCGGTCAACATATTGCGTAATAGTATAGTCATTTTTATTGTTCCACTTTATCTTATTAATTCCATTGGATGTGGCCAACCATAAATAATCATTGTCACAGTATATGGAAGAAATAATATTGCTGGATGGAACATTCTTTCCATTTTTACTATGCTTGATGGCATGAAAGTTGGAGGACTCATCATTGTATAAATATACTCCCTCTAATGTACATATCCAAATTCTGGATTTCTTGTCTTTATAAATTTTATTAATAGTGTTTTTCAGTTCGCTATCTCCTGATTTATCTATTAATAATTTATTTTTCAAGACTGCCTTTCCGCTATGGTCATATTCGTATATGGAAATACCATATCCCCTGGTTCCCACCCACACTTGATTTGCGTATTCGAAGAAAGAGATAACTTCATGATTATAGGCAATATGCTTAAATCCCAATATTCCCACAGAATCCAAAGTATCTATGTTACTATATAATATTTCTTCGCCACGGCATATCCATAGTTTATTGCGGCTATCAATAAATAATTGAACAATTTTGTCTCCACTATATAAAGTGTTGCTCTTCGTTTTACCGTCATTTTCAATATGAATGATCACCAAACCGGATTCTGTACCCAATAAGGCTTCTTGATTGCCATAAATCACCATAGAGGTAATATGATTATTCAGTGATTCCTTATATATGGTTATTTTGTGGATGAAATTCCAGTTATAGTCAAAGAGGAAAACCTCTCTGTCTGTAGCTACAACTTGATAATCGCTGTTACACTGATAAGCTATAATATTTTTGGATTTCAATAATGGAGAACAAAGGTCACATTGGTTATTTATATAGTTGTAGGCATAAAGTCCTTCATTGGTTCCTATATACAATGTTGTTTTTCTGTGGCTTAAGAAATTAACATAACGGTCGCTTATCATTGAATGAATTAATGGCTGAAGAGAATAACCATCAAAAAGAAAAACGCCGTTATCCAAACCTAACCACATAAAGCCTAACGTATCTTGTTCAATAGAAGTAATTGTATTATAGAAAAAGTTTCCTTTAAAATCAAAAGACTTTATGTTTTGTGCCATTCCATAAAATGGGTAGGACAGCAAAATACACAATAGTACTAAGATAACTTTACTAATATGTTTCATAGTATACTCAGCTAAAACTTTACATATAAGATAGTCGCCTTTATCACACCTATATCTCTTTAGGTTTCTACTAATATGCTATTTCCTATTAAGAAAACAAATCTACTAATTTATATTGTTTAATGTGCTATTTAGAATCTTAAAATGTAAAAAATGCATTTGGAGCTTGAAATAATTTAGGTTGTGATGTCTATTGAGTTATCCATGTATGGCGGGTGGTTTCCTAAAATTAATTAAGATTATCTGTCTCTATCAGTCTTGATGGTAAATTTTAGCCAGCTTGTTTCGGGACATGCAATATTTGCATGGAAAATACTATTGATTCTTTTTAATTCTTTCTTGTTTATCTCTATTAAATAGTCTACCTTTGTTATAGTAATTCTGTTACCAACACCCGGGTGTTGGGAGTGCTTACATGGGGATGTTGGTAGTGCCAACATGGGGGTGTCGGATATTCTAACACCCGGGTGTTGGTAACACTGTTCTTTAATGAAGCGAGGACTATCTTATAAAGAGGTGATAACTATTAGTAAAACAAAGATATGGCAATACCTTATATTGTCCGTCGCAAGGCGGATGTATCGAGTGGAGAAAGAAAAGAATTGTGGTATGCCGTCGGCAAGAAATTGCAGAAGAAAGGCGGTAAAACGGAGCGGGACGTGGCACATCAGGTGGCGCAACGGACTGGTTTTCATCGGGGAGTGGTAGAAGCTGTTCTGGCCGCAACGGGTGAAATCATCGAAGAGGCGTTGAGTGACGGGCATTCTGTAACGTTGCGCGGCATCGGCTCATTTCAGACGGCGGTCACGAGCAAAGGGTTTGAACATCCGGAAGATGTGTTGCCGCATTCCGTGAGGCTGTCGCGTGTGTATTTCAAGGCAGACCACATGTTGACGTTGGCGGTGAAGCGTGCGGGATGCCATCGGATTCCGTTTAAGTATTATTTCCCGAAGGAACTGCTGACGAAGAAAATGGAACAGGCTGACAAGGAGGCGGAAAAAGAAGAAAATGGATTTAATGAATAATATTAGTTTGAAGATTTAGATATGAAAATATTTCCTACCCAAAGCATCAAAGAGTTGGATGCTTACACCATAGAGAACGAACCGATTGCTTCCATCGACCTGATGGAACGTGCCTCGCAGGCATTGGCAAAAGCTATTGCCGGACGTTGGGATGCAAAAACACCTTTTACGGTATTTGCCGGGCCGGGCAATAACGGGGGAGATGCATTGGCCGTTTCCCGTTTGCTGGCAAAGAAAGACTATAAAGTCTCGGTTTATTTGTTTAATACCAAGGGAGAGCTTTCTCCCGATTGCGAGACGAATAAAGAACGACTTGCGGATGTGGAGAATGTAGATTTCCACGAAGTGACCTCACAATTTGTGCCGCCTGTGTTGACGGACGACCATGTGGTGGTTGACGGACTGTTCGGTAGCGGACTGAACAAGCCATTGAGCGGTGGTTTTGCTGCCGTGGTGAAGTATATCAATGCTTCGTCAGCGCGGGTGGTGGCCATTGATGTTCCCTCGGGCTTGATGGGAGAAGAGAATACATTCAATGTCCGTGCGAATATTGTCCGTGCGGATGTGACGCTAAGTCTGCAATTGCCGAAGTTGGCTTTTCTTTTTGCGGAAAATCAGGAGTTCGTGGGCGAATGGGAATTGCTGGACATCGGCCTGAGTGAAGATGCAATAGAGGAAACGGATACGGATTATTTCCTGCTGGAAGGGGAAGATATGGAGTATTTGTTGAAGACACGCAATAAGTTTGCCCATAAGGGAGACTTCGGACGGGCTTTGCTTATTGCGGGTTCGCAAGGAATGGCGGGAGCTTCCATACTTGCCGCAAGAGCCTGCCTGCGTTCCGGAGTAGGATTGCTGACGGTGCATGTGCCTTATTGCAACAATATGATTGTGCAGACTTCTGTTCCGGAAGCAATGACGGAAATGGATCCCAGTGATACTTGTTTTGCCTGTCCTACGGATACGGATGATTATCAGGCGGTAGGCATCGGACCGGGACTGGGAAAGTCGGAAGAAACCGAGGCGGCGGTACTGGAACAGATAGATGCTTGTCAGACACCTATGGTGGTGGATGCTGATGCACTGAATGTGTTGGCGGGACATCGCAATTATATCGGTCGTTTGCCGAAAGGGAGTATTTTGACACCGCATCCGAAAGAGTTGGAACGGTTGGTAGGAAAGTGTCAGGACTCTTATGAACGCTTAACGAAAGCACGTGAGTTGGCGAGAACATCAGGAACATATATCATCTTGAAAGGTGCTTATTCTGTGGTTATTACTCCGCAAGGGAAGTGTTATTTTAATACTACAGGTAATCCGGGTATGGCAACAGGCGGCAGTGGAGATGTATTGACGGGTGTAGTGCTGGCTTTGTTGGCACAAGGGTATGCTTCGGAAGATGCAGCTTGTCTGGCGATGTATGTTCACGGGCTTGCCGGAGATATCGCTTGCAAGAAGTATGGGGCGATAGGAATGACAGCCGGGGATATCGTGACGTGTCTGCCGTTGGCGTGGAGGATGATGGAAGAATGAAAAGACAAGATATCAGGTTTTTAAGTATTAGGTATTAAGTATGCAGTGTTATGGTGCAGTCTTATATACTGCATACTTAATACCTAATACTTAATTTGTTATTTTCCTCTCGTTGTAATATGGAAGCATCCTTGCTTCAACTCATACTTTATATAGCATTTATCCGCTTTCCGCAAGTCGCGCAATACTTCGGAGAGTACGAGTTTCAATGTATCTGAACTGACATCCTGTAGCGGGCGTCCGTCTTCATCTTCCACTTTCTTGAAGCGCTTCCAACTGACATCGAATGTAGTTCCGTAGAAATGCGCAGAGTTTACCGAGGCATTACCATTGCGGCGACGCAGGCGTTTTACGTCATCTTCGGTGCGGAGTACAGAGGTTACGATTATTTTATTGGGGTTTAGTCCTTTGGCGGTCAGCGAGTCAAGGAAATTGGTACCGATGGTATCCAGTAGTTGTGCTGCACCTTTAATGAGATATGGGATGGAATGTGTCAGCGAGTCTACTACATATAAATCATTCGTTTCGATGTGCTGAAGTTTTTCCTTCATGTGTTCGGCCTCTTTGCGGGAGGCAATTGGCGTAATGCCTATGGCTTGTGCGACATTCAGATGCGCTTCATTCAAGTCGCCGAAGGTTCGTCTGTAACTGATTACTCCTTTAATGTTTCGCGGTTCGTTCAGTTTGAGGGACATATCTTTCTTTTTGCATCCGGCAAGGGAAGTGCCAGCCATAAGTATTGCTAAAAATAAAAGCGGAAGTTTGTTGTATCTTTGTTGCATATTGCTTGAAAATGTTTTTATATGGGCACAAAAGTAGGAAAAAGAAAAGAGAGTTCTTCCTTATAGCCTTATTTTTGTACCTTTGCGCCCGGAAAATGAAAGCAAAAGAGTATGCAACGGTATTTTATTTATTTAGCTTATGACGGAACCGCCTACCACGGCTGGCAGATACAACCCAATGGAGACAGTGTACAAGAGTGTCTGATGCGTGCACTTGCCATACTGATGCGCCGTGAAGTAGAGGTTATTGGTGCCGGACGTACCGATGCCGGGGTGCATGCTTCTCTGATGGTTGCCCACTTTGATAGTGACGAACCGCTTGATACGGCTTTCTTTACCGACAAACTAAACCGCCTTTTGCCGCCCGATATTTCTGTTTACCGCCTCCGTGCAGTGAAGCCCGATGCGCATGCCCGCTTTGATGCAACGGCACGCATGTATAAATACTACGTGACTACGGCAAAGTCTCCCTTCAATCGTCAATACCGTTGTCGTCTTTTCCAGACACCAGATTTTGAACGAATGAACGAAGCGGCCCGTAGTTTGTTTAATTATACAGACTTCACCAGTTTCAGCAAGCTGCATACGGATGTAAAAACAAACAATTGCCGCATCATGCATGCTGCCTGGACGCAGGTAGATGATGTAACCTGGGTGTTCACCATTCAGGCGGACCGTTTCCTGCGCAATATGGTTCGTGCAGTTGTCGGCACTTTGCTCGAAGTAGGCCGTGGTAAGCTCACCGTTGCTGGCTTCCGGCGTGTTATCGATCAGAAAGACCGTTGCAAGGCTGGCACTTCCGTTCCGGGCAATGCTCTGTTTCTGGTAGATGTCACATATCCCGAGGAATTATTCATCGCAGATAATAACTGAATAACTAACATTTAATTAACTAAGAACCATGTGGTTATTACTCGCCTTTCTCTCAGCTGCCTTGCTGGGTTTTTATGATGCATTTAAGAAGAAATCATTGCGCGATAATGCTGTGCTTCCCGTTCTGTTTCTGAATACGGTATTCTCCAGCCTGATATTTCTTCCTTTCATACTGATTTCCGCTTTTACTCCTGCTTTGAACGGAACTATGTTTGAAGTACCTGTTGTAGGTTGGGAGGTACATAAGTTTATCATTGTCAAGTCGTTCATAGTTCTGTCTTCCTGGATATTCGGTTACTTTGGCATGAAGCATTTGCCGTTGACAATTGTCGGTCCGATTAATGCTACCCGCCCTGTAATGGTGCTGGTGGGTGCCATGCTGATATTCGGTGAACGTCTGAACCTGTATCAATGGATCGGAGTTATGCTTGCCATACTTTCTTTCTTTATGTTGAGCCGTTCCGGCAAGAAGGAAGGCATTGACTTTAAGCATAACAAATGGATTTACTTCATCGTGCTGGCTGCCATCACCGGAGCTATCAGTGGACTTTATGACAAGTATCTGATGAAGCAATTCAACCCTATGGCGGTGCAATCGTGGTATAATGTTTATCAGGTATTTATAATGTGTCCCATCATCCTTTTGCTGTGGTATCCCAAGCGAAAAGAAAGTACCCCTTTCCGTTGGGACTGGACCATCATCCTGATATCCATCTTCCTCAGTGCCGCCGACTTTGCCTACTTTTATGCTCTGAGTTATGAAGACTCCATGATTTCCATAGTCTCCATGGTTCGCCGTGGCAGTGTGGTTGTCTCCTTCCTTTTCGGAGCTCTCTTCTTCCGTGAAAAGAATTTAAAAAGTAAGGCTGTCGATCTCATTTTGGTATTGATTGGAATGTTCTTCTTATATTTGGGAAGTAAATAAATCTCAAGACAAAATATATGGCAGAAGATTTATGTATCAGCAACGGCAGCAAGGCTGAAAAGTATCAGACTTTGCTTCCCCAGATAAAGAGCCTGATTGAAGGTGAAAATGACCTTATAGCCAATCTGGCAAATGTTTCGGCTGCGCTGAAAGAAACGTTCGAATTCTTTTGGGTAGGCTTCTATTTGGTGAAGGGGGAAGAGTTGGTGTTGGGCCCTTTTCAGGGACCGATAGCCTGCACACGTATCCGGAAAGGACGGGGTGTTTGCGGCACGGCATGGACTAAGGCGGAAATGTTGATAGTGCCCGATGTCGATGCATTTCCCGGACATATAGCTTGCAGTTCGTTGTCGCGCTCGGAGATTGTTGTTCCGTTGATTCGTGAGAATGGCGAGGTGTGGGGCGTGCTCGATATAGATAGTGAAAGCCTGAATACCTTTGACGGAACAGATGCACGTTTTCTTGGAGAGATATGTTCCTGGCTCTGAAGATTGTGTTGAAGTAATAAAATACAAAATAGGAATAACAGAAAAATAATATGATGAAGAAATTGACAATGTTTTTGTGTTTGGCTTGTGTCTGGACGTGTTCTCTGCAAGCCCAGGAAGCTAAAACCTTTTTCAAAAATATGCCCGATAGCCTCAGTCCACTGCTTACTGCCGTGAACCGTGCCGACTGTATCGACTTCCTTGAAAGTAAGATGAAAGCGGAAGTAACCAACCGTTTTGGCGGCAAATCGGAAATGACGGAGCTTGCTCCCGACTATATCCGTATCCAGATGACACCGCAAAGCTCCTGGCAAATGAAACTGCTAGCTACGAGCGACAGCACGAAAGTAATCTGTACCGTATCTACAGCTTGTGCCCCTGCTTGTGATAGTGATGTCCATTTCTATACCACCGGTTGGGAAGAATTACCCGCTTCTTCTTTCCTCACGCCTCCTGTAATGAAAGATTTCCTGTCATTACCCGATACGGTGATGGATTATGAAGTGAGAGATGCCGGCGAACAGGCAGATATGTTGCTGATGAAAGCCGATCTTTCTGCAAAGGACAATGCACTTACCTTTACTTTTACAACTACTGACTATATGGATAAAAAAGCGACAGAGAAACTGAAACCGTATCTCCGCCGCCCTGTAGTGTATATTTGGAAAGGGAATAGCTACGAGTTACGAGCTACAAGTGACAAGTAGTTATTTCACCTTTATTCTGTCGAACCCTTCTCCGTATACTCCGATTACCGCACTTTGTGATACAAATGCGTTTGGATCTATATCCTTTATCAATCGGAATATAATTGTTGATTCGCGCTTCTTGGCAAGTACGAACAACATCTTTTGTTCCTTGCCACTATAAAATCCGGAAGCATTAATGACGGTAGCCCCCCGGTGCGGATATACATTGATGTGCCGGGCTATTTCATCATATTTCTCACTGATGATAAAGAACTGTACGGATTGCCGGGCACTGTTCACTACCTGGTCCAGGACAAAACTGCAAATGTACAGGGTTACATAACCGTAAACCACCTTTTCCCAATCTTTCAAAACAAAGTAACTGGAAGAAATGATAATCAGGTCACAGATCAGCATTACACGGCCTAATGTGATATCCCGGTATTTGTTGATGATGGCGGCAATGATATCCGTTCCGCCTGTGCTACCGTTGGAAGAAAAAGCGATGCCTATGCCGCCTCCGCAGAGGGATGCACCGATGACGCACGCCATGAAAGGCTGATCGTGCAGTAAGACTACACCGCTTGCCAGTCTCTGAATGATGGAAAGGAAGAATGTCAGGGTGAATACGGCAAACACCGTTTTGATACTGAACTTCCAGCCCAGAATGCGGATAGAGAGTAATAACAGGATGAAGTTGATACTGAAATAAGTATACTGCACAGGGAATCCTGTGGCGAAATAGACGATGGAAGCGATACCCGGCACTCCTCCGGTGGTGATGTCATTGGGCAACAGAAATACTGTCCAACCTATACCATAAAGAATTAATCCGAGGGCGATCATTAAATAATCTCTTGTTTCCCGAATCAGGCTTTGCTTAGTAGGGACGTTTACGATTGTTTTCATCTGACTTTATGCGTAAGTATGGGTTATAACTAATTTAACAAGCTTTCTCATGATAAATGTGTTTTGGCTGTAAATTGGCGCAAAGATAAATCTAATTTTTTGAATACTTGTTCAAAAGATTATTGTTCGTGCGGGGTGGACTTAAAATTTATTTGCTGATGAGGTACATCACCTCATGTGCTTCCGTCAATTGTGGAGTTTCCAGCCTGTAGAGCATTGCATCCAGTACCGCTTCCGGAACCATAAATTCCCGTTCACGATTTTGTTTTCTCCATACCGCATACGGCTTTTCGATATAAACAATCTTCACTTTAGCCCCGTAAGTGAGAAATAAATCAATCAGTTGCGAGCGTATTTGCTTTGAGGTATTGGTTGCATTCCACACAAAGCCCTGCTGTTTACGCAGATAGTTGCGAGCTGTTTCCTTGGCTTCCTGTACCACTCTGCCATTGGCAGCTTTATCCGTAGGGCTAACTTTATGCTTTCGCCGGATGTCATCGAGGCTTATCACAGGAATATCCTGTGGCAATGTACGGATATAATGATCTTTCCCCATTCCCGGCAAACCGGATAATAAGATAACTTCACACCGGAAATTATCATGCGGAATGTAATCTATATACCCATCCTCCGCTTGAAAGTACTGAAAGCGGGCATGACCCGTTGCAAAGCTTCGTGCCTTTCCCCAGCAATCCTGTTCACGGCAAAGCATCTCGAATAACTCGGAAGCTTCCATCAATGCAGGCTTATCTTTGCAGATACGTCCCTGAATATCCGCCACAGCAAGCATTTTCAGTAAACGTGTATCCACTCTGAGAGATGCTTCACACAGCTTCTTCACAGGATTCTCCCGCTCCATAATCCAAACCGGCAAACCATGATAACGCACCAGCGCAGCAATGTTCTCCCGGATATGAAACGGAGTAGGAATATCCCTGTAAAGAATTGTGCGTGCTGTATATTCCCCACGTCTGGCATGTCCCTTGGAAGTGATAATGCCACCTCCTTCATCTACCGAAGTAGAACGTTTCTCCACATCATGCAGTAAAGCGGCTGCCCACAATATTTCTTGTTCCTGTGCGGGCAAAGCCCGATATTCCGGCTGTTGCTGCAATGTTTCCAGTACCATGCGGGTATGCACGGCCACACTACCTTCTTCATGATGCAAATGGTGCTGCATTACGAAGTTCATATCTTGTACCCACCGGAACTGTTGTTCCAGTGAGTCCCAATTTTTATTATCTGTCAGTTTCCAATTCATTTTATTCCTCCTTTCCTATTTCCCAGATGAGGCGGGCACGCTTCCAGTTGCGTGTCCAGTGCTCATCGGTCTTCACATGCCCCTTGCGTACGTACTTGAATACGTTGCGGGCAAATTCACTTACAGGATATTCACCTATATTACGGGTGACTACACCTTCGCGGGTACAATCTGCGCCTGTTTGCGGATCGCGTGTCCCGAACACACCCGGTTCTTGTGCCAGATTGACGACCTGTTGTTGTAACGTTTCCCGCGTCAATCCTGCTACTGTTTCCACTTGTAATTCGGGCACTGTAGGCAACTCGAACAGAGCGGCATAGAATTTCACTTCTTCCCACGACAGCCACTGATCCATACAGCGCACGGCAAACACATAAAAGTGTGTTTCCAGTTTGCGATACTCTATCGAATGTATGGCATACAGGTTTTCACCGAATATCTCGATGTCTCCCAAGTCGTTTTTCATGAGTTCCCAACGCTCGCGCAGTTCCCTGGTCCACGGTGATGTGGTAGGCGCTGCATGCGAGCGGGCAAATACACCGTAGCGGCTTAGGCAATTATTTTCTCCGTCCAGCTTTTCGGTGTGTATCAGGGTTTCTATCTGTTGGATGTCTTCCCAATACGTATGGTTGATGCGGTCGTCACTGGTTGTTCCGGGAGAAAACGGATAATGATATGTGCGACCATATTTTTCTGATAACATAAGTTGCTCCTTTCTTTTTAAATCATTCATTTACTTTAAATCAGCGGTTCCTGGATTACCTTCACTGGATTACCGCGTTGCAGGCAGTTGTGGTTACTCCAGTTGGCCTGTGCCTGAATCATGGCTTGCTCTATGCTCCATGATGCCAGTTTCAGCAATAGGCGTTCGGTGGCCAACTTCTTGTTTTGCCATTGCGAGCGTTGGTCGGAAGCTGCTACACTCATTCCGGTAGGGATATGGACGGCACGGACGGCAGACTCCGTCTTGTTCACGTGCTGACCGCCCGGTCCGGATGCCCGCAAGGTCTCATAACGGATGTCCGCTTCCGTAGCCTCCTGGCTTTCGGAGAGCGTGAAGGTCTGCACACCGACAAACCAGTTCTTCCGTTTATGATGGATGCGGTACGGACTTTTGGCAATCCACTGCACGGTACCTTCCCAGTCCTCAATCAGCGCATGATAATCTCCGCCTTGCAGGGAGATGACGGCTGAGAGCAGGGTACGGTTGAGAGGTCCGGTTTCGCGTTCCACAACCTCTGTTTTCACTCCTTTGGCGGCGGCTTGTTTCAGAATCTTTTCCAGTACTAGCGCCACTACGCGGCAACATTCGGCAGGGCCGCGTCCGGAGGTGATTTGCATATATACTTTCTCCATAGCCTCTTACTCTTTATTCATCCTTACGATGCGCGGCATGAATTTGCCCTGTACTTCTACCAATGTCTCTTGGGGTTGCATCACCCGGTCGATGTTTTTGTAGGCTAATGGCATCTCTTCGATGCTGCCCCCAATCAGTGTGACTCCGGCCTGCGAGAGAAATTTCTTCATGGCCGACTGGGTGAAACTCTCCTTTGCCTTCTGGCGTGACATAGCCCGTCCGGCACCGTGCGAAGCGGAACATAACGACTCTTCCACTCCCCGACCTGCTACCAGGTAACCGGGAGTTGCCATACTTCCGGGGATAAGTCCCGCTTGCCCAGCTTGTGCAGGAGTGGCCCCTTTGCGATGCACGATGGCGGTGAGTCCGGGTGCAATCTCCTCTTTCCAGGCGAAGTTGTGATGATTGTTCACGTTCGCTATTGGCTTCAGTCCCAGAGCTTTCGAGAGGTTCAGGTGGATTTGTTCGTGACAGGCACGGGCATAGTCGCCTGCCAAGTTCATGCTCATCCAGTATTCCTGTCCTTCTTCCGAGTTCAAGTCGAGCCAGGCAAAATGCTGCGCTTCACGTGGCAGTTTGCAGACTTCACGGGCTATCTGGCTGTAATGCATGGCAATAGCTGCTCCCAGTCCGCGCGAACCGGAATGTGACAGCAATGCCATATAATTGCCTTCAGGCAGTCCCAGCACATTTTTTCCTTGCAGAAGAAGTTCTCCGAACTCCACGAAATGATTCCCACCGCCGGAACTACCCAACTGGCGGATAGCCTTCCCGCGTAAGTCCCTCAGAAGAGGTGTTAAACGGAATTCTTCCCGTTCTGTCACTTCGTGTTCCTGTGCAAAGCTCAGGCCGCCCTCCATGCCGAAGTGGGTATAGTCTTTTAACGCCTCTTTTATCTGATGCGAGTATCTTTTCAGGTAATCCGCTTTGGCATCGAACACTGTCAGGCTCATCCGGCAACCGATATCCACCCCTACGGCGTAGGGGATGACAGCATTGTCCGTGGCGAGTACACCGCCGATGGGCAGACCGTATCCGGCATGTGCATCGGGCATCAGTGCACCGGCTACGCTGACGGGGAGCCTCATGGCCAGATTCATCTGCTGTTTGGCGAGGGTTTCTATGAACTTGCCGCCATAGGTTTTATAAGGCAACGGCTCTTCGAGTAAGTCGTATGCTGTGAACTTCTTTTCGATGAGGGTGGGGGAGAGGTGTTCGGCCAGTTTGCCCCATGTCTCATTCTCTTTATAAGTATCGGGATTTTCCAGCACGTCACTCAGTGTCTTGATAATCTGTTCTTTGCTTTGGTGCTTGCAATGTTTGCCGACGATGGCTACTGCCAGACTGCGTGCTACATTGTCTCTATATCCCAGCTTACTTAAATCTTTTAATCGTATTCCCATATTTTCTTTTTTCATGTGTATGCATACGGCATGGGCTGCCCGCCTCGTGACGGGGCTATGCAATATGCGTTTTGTATCCAATGCATGGGATGATGATAGGTACAACACTATCCGTCCACTGCATTGAAGTGAATAATAATAAAATTATAAATGTGATTGTAGGACTAATCAAGAAAATTGCAAAGCCCCATCATCCCGATGAGTCAACTTAGTCCTGGCTGAGATATTATAGTTCCAACATAAATTAGTCCCTTTCTTTCAGTTTTAAAGGGGTGAATACTGTGTTTAACGGCGGCAAAAGTAATGCATCTTTTTAAAGTATGCAAGGAAAAGGAACGTTTTTTTGCAGATATAAACAGTTCAAGTATCTTCTTACAGCATCAATCCTTGGGGGCTGTATGGCATTGTCCGGACTGAATATGTCAAAGATATTCTAAAGAATAGGTAAACTTTGAAGTGAATCTATCAAATTACTCCAAATGGTAACTTTGTTAACATGCTGGGGTAACTTTATTAACTCCACACGGTAACTCTATTTACATACCGAGGTAAAGGTCGTTACATGCCGAGGTAAAAGTCGTTACAATATGAAGTAAAGGTCGTTACATCCTGCGGTAAATGCTTTTACATTATGAGGAAAATTGTTTGTAAATACAAGGATTTGATTATTAGTATGTTATCAGTTTTCTCTTTCTATCTTGAAACGCTGGGAAAAGTCTTCCATGCGCCCCGCGTGAAGTCGGGTATTTCTACCGGGCGACTGCCATTCAGTACCGATTGCTCACTAAGCTCGGTGATGCACGACCATTCGGCGGCGTCATAAACGTCCATATCCAGAGGAAGTCCGTGGTGCAGGCAGTAGATGAGGCGGTAATCCATGATATAGTTCATCTCGTTCGGGGCACCTTTGAGGGCGCCTTCTTTGCCGATGGTAGCTGTAAAAGGATGTTGATAGCGTTGCAAGAGTTCTTCGGTGGTTACGTTGGCTGCCTCTCCGGCGGCTATACCGATTCCCCCTCCACTACGTGCATCTTCCAAATTGATCGCGGCTACTGGGTATTTCTGTGCAAATCCTCGCGTGCCGCAGATAGTGTGCGAACGGCTGTAAGGGCGCGGATGGACGGTGCAGTATTGCAGTTGGATGGTCTTTCCCTTGACGGTATGGATGAGGGGGTATTCATGTCTCCCAACAGGTAAGCCTGTTGTGCTTCGAGATCCTTTGCCGAAAGTGCGGCGGGCATATTCCGTCATCCCCGCCTGGTGAGTGGATATGGATACAAGGTAATTCAAACGGTCGCTCCGGTGGATATTCAGGATCTGGCATACGGGACCTAAGCCGTTTTCTCCGGCATAACCGGTTGCAGCGGGATATCCGCCTTTTGCCAGTACGGTTTGCCCTTTTGCCAGATTCCCGGGGCGTATCTCACACAAAGCTTTGATCTCTACGTGCTCTATGAGCATATAACGCTCCAACGTGAGTGATCCGCGATTGCCTAAGTCTATGAGTCCGATGCGTACAACGGGAATAGGAGGATGAGCCAAGCCCAGGACATGGGTAGAAGGTTCGTTTTTCATTGAAATAGTGTATAGGTTAAATTGAAATTGCTACAAAGATATTTATTCTCAATAAAAAAAGCTGCCTCTTGGAAGCAGCTTTTTAGAATAAAATTGAAAATGCTTTTTGAATAGCAAGGATAATTATACTCCGCTGAATGCACTAAATCCACCATCTATCGGCAGCAATGCACCCGTCACGAAACTTGCCGCATCGCTACATAAAAATTGTACGGCGCCGTTCAGTTCGTTGATATCTCCAAAGCGTTTCATCGGAGTTTTGGCTAGAACTTTCTTGCTGCGGTCTGTCAGCGAACCGTCAGGATTAATAAGTACGGCACGGTTTTGGTCGCCGATGAAGAAACCCGGAGCGATGGCATTCACACGGATACCGTCTCCGTACTTCAGTGCGAGTTCGCTTGCCAGCCATTGAGTGAAGTTGGCAACGGCTGTCTTAGCTGCCGAGTAACCCGGAACGCGGGTGATAGCGCTGTAAGCAGCCATGGAAGATACGTTTACGATACAGCCTTTACCTTGCTTAGCCATCACTTTGCTGAATACCATAGAAGGATAAACGGTTCCGTTCATATTCAGGTTAGTCACTTTCTCCCAGCAGGTAACGTCCATGTCGAAGAAGTTCTGGTCGGGAGCCAGCGTAGCACCCGGCATATTGCCACCGGCAATGTTGAGCAGGATGTCGATACGTCCCCATTTGGCAACGATGTCATCAGCCAATTTTTCAAGGCTGGCGATATCCAATACATTACCTACGATGCCGATCACATCTTCACCGTAAGCTTTCAGTTCTTCTACACGTTTGTCCAGTTGTTCCTGACGGATGTCAACGGCTACTACTTTGGCGCCTTGCTCCATGAAACATTTGGCAATGCTGCCACCCAATACACCACCCGCACCGGTGATAACGGCTACTTTACCTGCAATACTGAATTGTTCGTTCATAATTTCCTTATTTAATTTTTAATTATTAGTTTTTAATTGTTTATTTCGTCCTGCACCACTGCCATCATTCCTTCTACCTGTGCCAATGCCAGCATACGGCCGTGGAATGAATATCCGGGGTTATATCCCTTGTCTTCGTCACCCAGCATCATCCGTCCGTGGTCTACGCGCATAGGAAGTCCCGGATTTTCTTTTTCAAAGATGCGGATGAGGTCAATCAGATGTCCGCGTCCGGTCAGGTGCGAGCTTTCTATAAAATTGCCTCCGGGCATGGCAGCCGTGCTGCGCAGGTGGACAAAGTGAGTACGTTTGGCGAATTTCTTTGCCAGTTCACGGGTATCGTTATGCTCGCCTGCACTGAGGGAACCGGCACAGAAGGTCAGTCCGTTGTGCGGGTTATCCACTGCATTCAGAAACCAGGCGATGTCTGCTTCGTTGGTGACAATACGTGGTAAACCTAACACTTGGAACGGAGGATCATCGGGATGCACACACATATTCACACCATATTCTTCGCAGACGGGCATGACGGCGGCGAGAAAATAACGCATGTTTTCGCGTAGCATATCACGGTCTATACCTTTATAGAGGGCCAACAGCTTTTTGAAGATGTTCACCGGATTCTTATCTCCTTCTTTGATATTTCCGTTGACGAAACCTTGCGTCTTTACAATGATCGTGTCGATGAGATCATCCTTTTCTGCTTCGGTGATGGTCTTGTCCAGTTCTGCAACCTTTGCCAGTTCTTCGGCGGAGTAGTCCTTTTCGGCTCCTTCGCGTCCGAGGATTCGAAGGTCGAAGTAAGCGAAGCGAACACGGTCGAAGTAGAGTGACGAAGTGCCGTCTGCCCAGGGATGTTGCAAATCCGTGCGTATCCAGTCGATAACGGGCATAAAGTTATAGCATACTGTTTTCACACCGCACTTGCCCAGGTTTGCCAGGCTGACTTTATAGTTTTCTATTAACTGCTCACGTTCTGGTCCGGCATACTTGATCGCCTCACAAACAGGCAGGCTTTCTACTACAGACCAGCGCAGGCCGTAAGACTCGATATAGGTCTTCAGATCGTTGATTGCCTCTTCGGTCCATATTTCACCATTGGGCACATCGTGCAAGGCAGTTACAATTCCTTCCACGCCTATCTGTCGCAGCATGTCGAGCGTGATCTTGTCTTTCTTACCAAACCATCTCCAGGTTTTTTCCATAACATTTATATATTAATAGTTTAACTTGGTTTTTAGTATTGCTTAAAAAAAACTTGGTACATGAATAATAAATTATCTCCCGATTTATGGTTAGTCTATTATTGAATTATTTTTCTCCTATTGGGAAAAAACTTTTTCCCAATAGGAGAAAATAAAGCACCCATTTATACCACTTTATTTTCAAACATTACTTAGTTGCAAATATACGTGCAAAAATAATGCTGTGATAAATGGATATTTGCAGAATATATGCGGATTTTTGCATGTATGCGGTAGCATTTCTATAGTCTTTCCTTATCTTTGTGTGTGAATTAAGCTTTGCAGAATATATGCGCCGACCGATTATAAATGAAAAGTTGCCTATATCGGAGTCGAATCCGATCAAGGCGCGGTATTACGATTATGATCGTTTCACTTATCCGTGGCATTTCCACAGCCAGTATGAAATAATTTACGTAAAGGAAAGTCATGGTCTATGCTTTGTAGGCGACTGCATTGAGAAGTTCTCTGCGGGTGATGTGATTCTGTTCGGTACTAATTTGCCTCATTACATGCGGAGTAATGATATTTATGGTTCGGAGAACGCCACTTCACGCGTGCAAGGGACTATCATTCAGTTTGAGCAGAACTTTATGCAGTATTCTTTTGATTATTACCCTCAGTTTCTACAGATAAAAATACTGTTGGAGGAATCGAGGAGAGGCATCATCTTTCCGAAACAGGATGCCACCCGGGTAGGAGAGTTGCTTTCCGGGTTTCTTTCATTAAGTGGTTTTCACCAGATAAGCGGGTTGTTGGATTTATTGCAGGAGCTGGCAGTCAGTTCGCAAAGAAAGACGTTGGCAAGTCTGCATTATTACGAAAAGTTTCCTACGTTGGGGAACAAGCGGATTGATAAAATCATTTCTTTCATAAACAATAACTACACCCATAACCTCAAATTGAATGAAATTGCCGGAATGGCGAGCATGAACTCCAGCGCCTTCTGTCGTTACTTTAAGGAGAATACAGGGAAGACGCTTTTGCAGTATGTGATGGAAATGCGTGTGGGATATGCTTGTAAATTGTTAGCATTGGGAGAGATGGATATTTCGCAGATAGCTATGGAATGCGGCTTTGATTCGATCACTCATTTCAATCGCACGTTTAAGCAGTTGGTTAATCTGACGCCGACGCAGTATAGGAGTAATATTATGAAATAAGAGGGAATGTTTTTGAAATTATTCTGCTCGCAATGGAACATTCTTTATTGTGATTTGCTCCAAATTAAGAATAATATCTACTGATTCCGGCTGATAATCGTTGCCTTTTGTCAATAGCAGATTTATGTATTATTAACGAGAATACTGCCAAGATGAGTGTCATGACTCGAATGTCTTGTGACTGTGAATTTCTGATATCTTTTGCCTGCGGTTAGCAAGGCAAATGCCATACTTTATTCTCCTCTATGCCACATCTTAGTCCACTGAATGCCACATGTTTAAACTGTCGAAGTGTGGCATTGAAGACAACGGAGTGTGGCATTACGGTTGCATAAGTGTGGGTTCACGGTTCTATAAGTGTAAGCCCACGCTTATAGAACCGTGAGCTATCGGAGCCTGTTGTGTTGAGGGAATAAAAAAACGGGGAAGCTGTTGCTTCTCCGTTCCTATATACCGTGAAATGTACTTTAATATTAAGTTGAATAAAGATTATCTATAAAAGGATGATACAAAGATACGATATTGAGAAGACGATGTCAAGTGTTTCGCTAATTATTTCCGGTTTGTATATTTGTTTTTTAGTTTCTTGCATTCTTCTCCTACCATTACACATAACATTTACTCTTTGTTAGGACAGCTGGACTTAGATATGCATCTATTGGAATCCCAAAACTTGGAACTTACAGATATACCTCTATTTTTCTGGTAAAAGGAACATCTATTTTTAGAATGTTGTATCTTTGCAAAAAACGGTGTATGAAAGATGTACTTAAAATATCAATCTTACTAATTCTTGCACTTAGCAACGGGGCTTTATTTGCACAGACAAATAGATCTCTTAATTCAGATAAAGACACGTTAGATATAAAATTTGTAAAAGATACGTTGGTAACAAGTACAATCCAAGATACCCTTGCTACTACACATGCAGCTAAAGATTCAATAATTGCAAAACAAGATGAAATTAATGACTCTGCATTGTATTATCGGCTAATCTTACACTACCGAGACAGTGTGAATCACAATCTTAAAAGAATATACAATAAAGATGCCTTTAAATTTAAGGATGATTCTTTTCGAGAAAAAATGAGAGAACCGTGGATAGGAGATGTTTTACGAGATATATTTTTTAAATAATTATGAAGTTATATTTTTTATCCTTATGTATGATGCTTGCTGTCAGTTTTGCTGCTAAAGCACAATCAAAGCTTATTTTTAAAGATAAGTTTATGTATACGGATGTACAGGTGTTCAATGAGACAAAAAAGCACTCAATACCCTCTCTTATTGATACAGGTTGTTCGTTATGTGTAATTGATTCTATTTTTGCTATTGATTCATGCGGAATAAAAGAAGATGAATTACAAACAATTCCTGTTAACCAAACTAAAGATAAGATTTCAAGTGCTTTTATAGATTCAATGTTTTTTTGTGGAAAGACATATCATAAAGTGTATTGCTTGGTTGCTGATCTTACTGGTCTTTATCAAAAATATGCACCCAAATTTATCGTTGGGGCTAATATCCTTAGATCAGGAGCTTGGAAATTTGATATGGAAAAGAATATTGTTGAACCTTACGATTATAATAATAAAACGAAAGGGATTATTTATAAATGGAAAAACCATGAAGATTATCCTGATGTGGCAATAGATTATATCATTTTAGATAGTAAAGTCAGTGGAAAAAAAACACGATTTGCTTTTGATACAGGATGTAAAAACAATAAGCTTCAACGTGGTTTATATGTAGGAGAACCTGAGCAAATCCAAAAGGAAACAGCTAATATCATAAATAAATTATCAATTGAGACGGCTGAATTATGTAGAAATGTAACATTCAAGATAGGAAAGGATGAGTATACGTTAGATTTTATAATAGGTGATGGCAATATTGGGCTCTTAAACATCGAATTCTTACAAGGTCATTCCTTTTACTTAATTATAAGAAGCAGACGCTTGAATTATTATCTTGAGTTCAACTTATAAATGCAACTTTTTGGGTGCGGATAATAAGCAATAA